>JAMASZ010000261.1 GCA_023301585.1 Alphaproteobacteria bacterium
TTGATCAGACTTCCAGTGTCTTGGCTCAACATCTGGATCGAACGACCGTTTACCGACTGGTCGCCATGAAACCCATGGGCCATGTCGCGTTGGGTCTGATCCGTAGATTTAACACCGTTCCCCATGGACATACTATGTCGCATGCAACATAAAACAAAGATCAAGCAAAGCACCTCGCGGCCCTAAGCGTCGCAGCTCCAAGGTCTCAAGACATGCAGAAAATTGGGCTCGTAGGGCTGTATAGTATCGACAATATGGGGGATTGCCTCATATGCGAAACCACGCGTTTCCTTCTCGAAGAAAGTGCCAAGGATGTTGATGTCCTTGAGATAGATGCAGCACCTCGCAAGATGTCTTCTTATCCTGGGTTTCATAAACTAAAATTGCTTATCTCCGCTCTTCTTATTCGGGCTGTGATACCACTTTTTGCTCAAACCGTGCCGCGCTCAAAAGTGAGGTATTATGTTGAACGGTTTGCTTGGCGCATAAAACTACAGTGGCACTTGAAAAGGGTCATACCGGGCTGCGACGCTGTGATTTTCTCAGGTGGTGGGTTTCTTAAGTTTAAGAACCAAGGCCTGAACTATATTGTTGAACAGGTTGTCGAAATTTGTGAGCGGCATGATATCCCCGTCATGTTTTCAGGCGTCGGGATCGAAGGGTTCGATATCAATGATTACAGGTGCCGACAGTTAAAATCGACACTTGCAAGCCCGTCTATCCGCACGATTGCGACCCGCGATTTTATAGAAATTCTGCAACAAGATTATATGGTTGGCCCACCAACACATACCGCTCTGGTGGGGGATCCAGCTTTTTGGGCCCCAGAATGCTATGGTACCCAGAAAAAGGAAGGGTCCCAAAAAATTGGCATCAATGTCATCAGAGAAGACATCTTCAAAGCCTATGGCAATCACTTGTCAGCTCAGGAGCTGAAGACATTTTATATTGAACTCATCTCGGAACTCGATGGAAAAGGTGCCGATTGGGTCCTGTTTTCGAATGGGATGAAATCCGATCAAGAATTTGGTTTGTCGTTGCTCCGCGAGATGGACAAATCGCCCGAGCTCATGTTGCCGCCGCCGCGCACATCACGCGACATGATTTCCCTTATCTCCGGCTTTCGAACCATATTGGGGGCCAGAATGCACGCATGTATTTCTGCCTATTCTTTGGACATCCCAGTCGTTGGACTGATCTGGAACGAAAAGCTAACCCGATTTTCAGAACTGACGCATCAAAGGAACATGTTCTTCAACGAGAGTGAGATGAATGTAGACGAAATGTGCATGCGTCTACTCAACGCGCCGGGGACTGGCTATGATGATGACCGGCGTAAAGAATTGAAAAACCTAACAAAGACTGAGATCGAAACGTTTCTACAGTCTCATTCTGTTGACGCATAAGATGAATTTCGCGCTTATTTTTGCAGGCGGAATTGGCCGTAGGATGAACTATAAAGACCTACCAAAACAGTTCCTGCAAATTGACGGCAGGACTATTATTGCGCTTACAATCGAAAAATTCCAAAATCACGATGATATAGACGGCATAATAGTTGTCTGTGTTGATACGCATATCGATGCTTGCAGGTCAGAGGTTGAGCTGAATACCTTTTCCAAAGTTATCGATGTTGTGCCAGGCGGTGCGACCGCGCAAGAGTCCATTCTACTTGGCCTGAGACGTTTGAAGCAGTTTGACGGCGGGAATAATACTGTACTCATCCATGACGGTGTTCGCCCGCTTATTGATGAAGGGCTGATTTCTAGAAATATTGAGGCAGTCAAAGAACATGGAAGCTCTGTCACCACTGTATCTTGCAATGAAACTGTTCTGTTTCAACGCAACAAGACCGGCCCACAGTATGAGGCGCTTGATCGCGGGCGCTGCGCGATTGCGCGGGCACCGCAGTGCTATAAAATTGATGCTGTTCTTCCCGTGGCTGAAAAGGCGTTCAAGGCTAACCTAGAGTTTGTCGATACATATTCTTTGATGGAAAGCGGCGGTATATCGGCTTTTCCGGTCGAATGTGATCACATGAATATCAAAATAACGACCTATTCAGATTACCTGATGGCAAAAGTTCTGATCGAAGGTGGAATCTGACGCGTCGCTCTCTTGTAAAGCAGGCAAAGCTCAGGTGTTCCCGGTTGTGCTATGTGATCGTTTTTCCCTGACGTATTGCACGATCATCAGAAGGGCCCGCAGGGTTCCAACTTGCCCATGCGTCTTAAACAGAGAATGCAAACCAACGAGATTACGAAAGCTCATTTTACTTCTAGAGTTCTTACTTTTCACATAGGTCGTGAGGCTTTCGTTTAATCCGTAAACATCACTTTGTTCGCGTAGGATTTGTAGCCAGATGTCAAAGTCTTCGTGCGGACAATCCCGAAATCGAAAATTTGACATCAGGTCCTTGGAAATCACAACCGTCGAGCACCCCACGGTGTTGAGATTGAGCAAGTCACGAAAGCCTGCTTGAACACGTGTTTCTCTGTTATGTTCGGACCCATCAATCTCTCTGACGATGTAATCTGTGCAGGTGAACTGATACGCATTCTCTTTCATGTACGCAATTTGAGTACGAAGCTTATCTGGATGCCAAAGGTCGTCACTATCCAAAAATGCAATATATGCCCCCCTTGCCTCTTGAATGCCGACGTTTCGGGGCACAGCGGGTGAACCTGAATTTTCATCTTGTGTAATGATGCGAAGGCGCTTGTCGTCATAGCTGCGTAAGCAAGCGACCGTTCCATCTGAAGAGGCGTCATCAATCGCAAGTACTTCAAAACTATCAAAATTTTGGGCAAGCACGGAGTCTATGCATGTTCCGATGCAGTCTTCCGCATTATAACATGGGATAACAACGCTTACCTCAATGCTCACAAAGCCGTCCTATCTCAATGTTCTCGTATGCCCAAATATGTGAGAAGCCGTGCAGTGGCGTTCCCATCGCATAAGGTCAAATATTTTTCGCTATAGAGGGTATAGTCGTGACGCTCGTTAGACTGAATGGCCGCTGTGAGCGCTGCTTTATCATGGGCAATATGTGGGCTGACGTCTGCTAACGGGACATAAAATCCGGCACTCTTTTCATATTCTTCAACGTCTGGAACAAATAAAACAAGCTTACCGCTTGGATTGGCTAAGATATAATCCATCGCGATAGAGCTATAATCCGTGATGAGAATGTCGATCTTATCCAACGTATCCGCCAACACTACTGGGTATTTGTATGTGCCAACATCTGTAATCTCATGGGGGTGTGGGCAAATGAAACAGTCAAAGTCGGACTCGACCGCTTGCAAGACATGCTTAACCTGCGGGATCGGACTGGCCCGTACCTTAAACGCGTCTCCTCTAAATGTGGGCGCATATACAAGGGTCTTCTTTTCAGGTTGGCATGCCGTCTTATCGGATAGACTTGGACCGCTAAAGTACCTGTCAGTATAGCTTGTTCCGAGGGCCACGACACGTTCCTTATCGAGCCCCATAAAGCCTGCGATCGCGTCTCTACAGGCCTCTGAACTGACGGCAACCAAATCGAAGTTCTGGAAGTTTTTCTTCATCAAGTACCGCAATAAGGACCCTTGGGTAACATCAAGGCCAACCTGTTTAAACAGACCAGCGCTATGCCAAAGCTGTACAACACGCGGTTTAAAGACCCATTTGGATTTGAGCGCATACGAAACTGGTAGAAAGGTATCATCTAAGAAAACAAAATCAGCATGTTTGCACGCTGAGAAGAAATTATAGATGTGGCCTATTTTTGAAATCGTCCCTGTTTTTGCATGATTAACGGAATGACAAATAACGTTCACGGATTCCTTCTTAAGTTGGGGAACCAAACAAGAGAACGAAGAAGACATTTGGTCAAACCTTGACGTCACAATCAAAGCCGTCGGTGCATTGCGGTTTTCTGATTTACGGGAAAAGACAATGGCACAAACCTGTACCAAAGGGATTAACCAAAACGACATCAGGAACTTGAAAATTGGATATTTGTAGCGCGCGTAAGACAGCATCCATTTTGCGAGATGACTAGATGGGTTTCGATCTCGGGAAGCCATTCATCGCCTAGCTTTGGTGAAGTCCCGACACTGTGACGGACAATGCGCATTTTATAGGGCCGGCGCTCACCTTAGACAACCATGACCGCAAAACGCTACATTTACCCGAATTGTGTGTCTTATGCGGGTTTTTCCAAGTTGGCGTGATGCTGCGCGATGGCCTCTTCCACATCTTCAAAATATGTGAGCTCACCTTTTTCCAACACTGCTCCGGCTGTGCAGAGTGCACGTACCTCTGACATCGAATGGGTGACGACAACGGAACCCGCATGTTGCATCCGTTCGCGGAAAACGGCCCGGCTTTTTCTTCTGAAGGATGCGTCGCCCACTGACGTCACCTCGTCCACCAGATAGGTGTCAAAAGGGATACCGGTTGAGACCCCGAAAGCCAGGCGAGATTTCATACCTGACGAGTAGTTTCGCACAGGAAGGTAAAAGTGCGCGCCAAGCTCTGCAAAGTCTTCAACAAATCCAATGAGCTCGTCTGTATCAACACCATAAACGCGTGCAATAAACCGAACGTTCTGCTCACCCGTAAGGTCCCTGTGGAACGAACCTGCAAAGCCGACCGGCCAAGACATGGATCCTGTGATGTGGATATCGCCAGAGTCTGGTCGAGCTGAGCCACCAATCATTTGCATCATGGTGGATTTGCCGGCTCCGTTCCGGCCCAGCAATGCAACTGAGACGCCACTTGGGAAGGTGACATTGACATCGCGCGCGACATATTTTGGGCCGTCTTGTGTCCAAAAGCTCTTTTGTAGGTTCTCAAACTGAATCATGGCTGCAACGCTAGCGACGATCGCGTAGTGCGTAATAGGCCAGCGCAGAGATCGCCCAGATCAGGAAGCTAAAGAGACCAATGATACCAATCAGCACGGGTCGGTTAGGGAATTCAGATCGTTCGGCGAGCGTCGGACGGATATAGGCAGCCAAATAACGACTTTGCCGGTTCGCTGAAGCTCTTGCCCCGTCAAATGCCGCCAGTGCAGCTGCGTAAGCCTGCTCTGCAAATTCTTGGTCTACGGTAAGACGCTCAAAGCCTGCTATGGTTTCAGCATAGCTCGCGTCGTCTTCGCCACCTAAGCCCACGCCAAATTTGCTGCGCTCTTCTCTGATCCGCTCTTCGATAATGTCGATCCGCCTGCGGGCCTGTTCAAGGCGTGGATCGCTGTCTCGTGTGGAGTTGTTCAATAGATCAAAATCGATAAGGGCGGCGACTTGCTGTTCTTGAAGAAGGTTCAACAAACCCATCTGCCCTTGTACGTCGGCGGTCGGGTCAACGATTTCGCTCGAGATCCGAAAAGCCGTTAATGCTTCGCGCGCCTCCTTAAGCCGATCAACCGCGAGATCGAGATCTTCGCGCGCATAGCGGGTCGCATCCTCGCGCGCGATCGCCGACAGGTCGTTGATCATGATCAAGCTTCGTTCGAAAATGGCACCTGCAATACTTTGGGCATCATGTGGATCAAAGGCGAGTACGCGAAGTTCCATCAAGCCAGACCCCGCATCATAGGAGATCCTGACCATACGCTGCCAATAGTCGGTAATATCTTCGATGGTGCCATCGGGATCGAAACTGAAGATAGGATCGGCATCAAGATGGCGGGAATAAAGGTTGCGCAGGTCCAGCGTGTCATCGACTTCCTTAACAAGAGCCTGCGATCGAATGAACTCGTACAGGATGTCCGCATCGGCGTTGCTGCTGGTGCCACCCAAAGCAGGGGCGATACCGCCTAAGAGGTCTGCCGCACTTGAGACGTCTTCGCTGCGCACGGTAAACGCTAAGGTCGACGCATATTGCTCAGCCGCTCTTTCATTGAGGTACCACCATGTGGCGGCCACTGGCAGGACAACGACGATCAAGAAGGCCGTCAGCAGCCCCCAGTGCCGTTTCTTACGTCTCGCGGGTGTGGCCAGTGGGCGAATAACCACATTGGGTGCGGTTGGTTTCTTTGCCGCGGCGCGCTTTCTGGCGAGTAATCTCTTCTTCCTGGCGCTGGATCTCTTGGTTGGCTTCTTTGTTGTGGCTGCTTGCCCTGTTTTGGCAGCGGTGGGCGTTACATTTTTGGAAGTTTCGGACGTGTTCGCCATAAATTCAACGTTTCTTACCTGCTGTGCAGGCGCATGTTACTCGCTCAGGTCTAGCTACGCTAGCATTGTTAACGACTAAGGATTTTCGCGTGATAGGGTTGCAAGAAAAGCAATCCAATCAACATCAACACTAATGCCACCCCGAAGCCGTATTCAAGCGAGACATAGCTGGCGTAATAATTCGGGTAGAAACCGCTTCTGACCAAGCCCGTCGCATGTAAAATTGGGTTCCACCAAAGGATGTCTTGTACCCCAGATGGCATATCTTCGTAGATGAAGACTACCCCAGAAGCGAGGAACATCGGGCGCGAAATAACTTTCCAGAAAATATCCCAGACCGGGAACAGGCCTGCCAAGAGGCAATTCACCATACCAACGCCGAGACCGACCAAAGCACACATGCCAAGTCCCAAAAGAATGGGTTGGGTTTCGATCACCGTACGTGTTTCGATGACACTTAAGATGCCGGTGATGACGATGCAAAATACAGTGGATAGCGTCAGTGCATTCAACAAAAACCGTGCAATGATCGCATCCAGCCAGTTAACCCTAGGGTAGGCCAACATTGGCTTAGAGAACTTCAGCGCCCCACCCACTTTTTGCATCATCTGGCCATACAGGTCAAAAGTCAGAAACCCAGTTGCATAGAACAGGATGAAGCTCGATCCAAGCGATGGCGCCCTGACGAGTAACGAAAACCCAATCGACAGCATTGTGATCATGCCGATCGGCTGGACAACTGCCCAAACATAGCCACCAGGGCTATCACCATAGGTGGAGCCCATTTCGCGCAGCATAAGAGCGAAAATTGAGCGCGAGGCACTGAAGCGCGGCGCGTGGCTGCGATCGACACTAGACCGCGACATTATTGCTTTTGTGCTCATTCTGCAAAGGATGCACCCGAAAAAGTAAGCTTCCCCTCCTCCTTAGTCCTAAGTGAACCATTATGCAGCAGTTCTTTTGCCTGTTCCTTCGTTTTCATGCCAGCAGGTTACGACTGGTCAGGGGGTCAGCTTCGGGTTGGATGGCCCATGCGCAGCAACGGCATATGTGTTGAAATAACAAAGACGTATGACGCGAGCTCAGACGGTAACCAGAACGTCCATATCGCACCCAATCTGCTGGCAGGTAACATCCTGGCAGCAGTCCCACCCAGTATGATGTTGCAATGCTTTTGAGATCAACTTATAGGACAGAAGACCTAAATTTCACTGGAAAATCAGTGCATAAAGTGTGAGCTGAAATGGAAGAGATCTACACGGCGCTTGATCTAGAGCGATTGGCGAGTGATGACGAACTCAAGGTCTCTCTTTTGGAAATGCTTCTGGAATTTGACGCGTTTTGTCAAGAGCACGGCCTAACCTATTATCTGTCCGGTGGGACTTTGCTTGGCGCGGTACGCCACAAAGGTTTTAT
>JAMASZ010000262.1 GCA_023301585.1 Alphaproteobacteria bacterium
TTAAGTACTTTCATCCGGTACTTAATCGTGGCCTTTGATAGGGGCAGCTTGCACCACGTAAAAAAAGCTAAAGAGCGCTATAGCGTACGAACCGCTGTGGTCCCTAACTATGGAACCCTGGCGGAGTCGAAGCGCTTTTTTTTGTGTCTAAATTTTATGGCGCAATAAACATTTCTCTCCAAAAGATATGAACTTAATTGTTTTGCTTTTACTAGCAAGGCAAATGCTATGGAGAAGAAAATGGCTGAAACATTACAAATATCGCAAACTGCAAATAAAGCAGAAATCTACGAAGAAATTTTACCGCAAATAAAATCTCTTATTGAGGGCGAAGATAATATCGTCCCAAATTTATCAAACATTTGTGCCGTGCTAGACACCGCCTTTAAGCACCTATGGACAGGGTTTTATATCCGCGATAATGACAGCTTAGTATTAGGACCTTTCCAAGGACCACTTGCTTGCACTCGCGTACCTTTAAAACCTGTAGCTCGTGGTGTTTGTGGTGCAGCGGCAATTGCACAAAAAATACAAATCGTACCGGACGTTGATAAATTCCCAGGGCATATCGCCTGTAGCAGTGCTTCAAAATCAGAAATTGTGTTGCCCCTTGTTAGCAATGGTGAAACTGAATTGGTTTTGGATATTGATAGCGTGTCATTAAATACATTCGATGAAATAGACGCCAAATATTTGGAAGAACTAATCCAAATCATCAAAGATCACCACTTCGCATAACCCAAAGCTATAAAGGATTACACCATGTCAAAAGATATCAGTAATAATAGCCTAAACTATGATAACGGCGGTGTTAACTGGAGCTTTGAAAACGCTAACTGCGTCACACCACCACAAGACCCGCGCTCCTTAAAATATTTGCCACCTGAAATTATTGGTGACGCCGTAAGCATTTCTGGCGATAACTTAATTCTGCATGATGGCATTGAAGTAAAAAAACCAAATTCATCATTGGTCGCAATCCCAGAAAGCCTAGATCAATTTGTTGATCCTGTTTTTGCCGCTTCCCAAGATGCATTTTTAACTCTAGGCGCCCATCATTTTGCGAAATCAGAGTTATGCTTTATTGCACAGCGAACAGAAGTGAAACCGGCGTCAGCTTCTCGCCCAGTATTTTCTAATTGGCACGACCACCTAAGCGATCGCAATTCTACGTTATTAATTTATCAATTTTCGGATGCCCTACAAACCGAATTTCAAACAATGGACGGGCAGGCGGTATCTGGTCACAATAATGGAATTATCCGTATGGGCAGTGCGGTGCAGCACCGTTCGGCCACAAACACTTCAGCAAATACTATTAACAGAACTTGGGCTGCTTTACTGGTATATGAAAGAGCTTCTCGACCTAGCAATACACCTTTTAATAACGCTTTCAGCGAATCTGCAAGGCACATATCACTGCCATCAATGTCAGAACGCCCTAACGCGGTTAAGCCATTTAGCCCGGCTGTACCCATACTGCCCCAATAAAACCTAAAGAATATTTTTTAGCTTTTTATTACTTTGCGGTTGCTCTACACTTTCCAAGTTATGAAACTTACTTGGAAACAAATTGATCCGTTTTTAAAAAAACCTGACCCAAAGGCACGCGTTGTTCTTGTCTATGGTCCAGATAATGGTCTTATGCGTGAGCGTGTCAAAATTATTGGCAAACATACCGTCCCCGATTTAACGGACCCCTTTAATGTCACCGTTATTACCGCTGATAAATTAATCGAAGATACCGCGCTCCTCTCTGATGAGGCAAATGCCATGTCAATGATGGGCGGAAGCCGTTTAATTAAAATCGAAGGAGCAGGTGACAAATTAACCACAACCATTAAAGCCTATCTCGAAAACCCAAGCGATGAAAATATGGTTGTTATCGAGGCTGGTGAACTTGGAACACGCTCTTCTTTACGCAAACTTTGTGAAAGCAATAAACAAGCCGCCGCTTTGCCATGTTATGTTGAAGACGAGCGTGGTGTCTCTAATTTAATCAGAAACTCCTTAGGCGAAGCAGGCTATCGTATTGATAGTGATGCCCTTTATTGGTTTGCCTCCAATATTATGGGTGACCATCAGCGTGCTCGTGGCGAGATTGAAAAATTAATCACTTATATGGGTAATGATTCAAAAGGCGTACGCCTTGAAGACGTACAGGCATCTTGCGGAGAATCTGGAACTGGCTCTTTAGACGAGTTAACATACGCCATGGCAGGATCTCAACCTCAAAAAGCTATGGAGTCTTTTTATAAACTTGTTCATGAGGGAACACCTGAAATTGTTATATTGCGTGTAGTTCAAAACCACTTTAAACGCCTGCATTATATAAATTCACTTATATCAAATGGTCAATCCGTCGATATGGCAGTGAAAAAGCTTCAACCACCATTATTCTTTAAGTTCGAATCCGCTTTTAAATCACAAATTAGCAAGTGGTCCTTGCCAAAACTAACGATAATTTTAAAAAGATTGTCAGAATTAGAAGCACAGACTAAACAAACAGGCGCTCCCGTTCAAACACTCTGCGCTCAAGCTTTCTTAGCCATCAGCGCTATGCGATAATAAACTATATAACTAAATGAAAATAATTG
>JAMASZ010000263.1 GCA_023301585.1 Alphaproteobacteria bacterium
TCAATCAGCCCATCGTCGGCGTGACGCTTGAATTTGATGCTGGGATGTATAAAAAACCTGTTCATGATTTGCTCGACAACCATCATCAATAATATTATTGCATGTGTCCAAACAATGAACAGGCTTGTGCTCATCACAGGTGGTGTGAGTTGCGTCATTGGATTTTACTTGTATCGAGCTGCACGTAATGAAAAATACTCCAAATCAAAACCCACATCCACATCCACATCCTCATCCTCATCAATCTGTCACGATGCAGTTGACGAGATTCAAAACGAATGCAAGGAAGATCATCAGTCGCCTAACCTTTGCCCCGAACTTCAGAGATTGGAGTCCCTTGTGAACTTCTTCGACGTCACAAGGAACTGGCCCGTGTTGGTCGAGGTCGGCGACGCGTACGCGCGAGGATGTTACCCGTTTTACGGCGCCGATCCATCGACAGCGACTCGGATCTACCACCTCGCATCCAGGTGCCCGGACCGCGTCGTGGCCGCTCGAGCGATGTCTCGCTACGTGAATTCGCGTCTACACCCGATTTCCAAACGAGACAGCTGCGGACGACCTTTTCCCGCCGAGCTGGCACGCAAGCTTGTCCGGCACGCCGAGTATCACATACAACGATGTCCACCGACGATCAACAGAGTTTCAAGGCAGCCATGGTCAAGAGCTACGCCAACGCCAACGCCAACGCCAATGCTGACACCAACGCCAACGCTGACGCCAACGCCAACTGCGACGCCAACTGCGACGCCGCGAGTGCGTGCGATCGTCGTGGCCACGCAACTTCGACCAGATAACCAGAACGTGCACGACCACTCGATATCCCAAACAACGAGAACAAACGCAGGTCACATCGTAGTCGACGGTGCCGACTACGATGGCATCGAGCTCGTCGATTATATCATGGATCGCTTGCGCGAAAGCAATCTCGCCGAAAAAGAGATCGCGGACGCTTTCCGCGTGCTCGTGTCTTTGGTACCGGACAAGATTGAGTCGATCGGGTGCTCGCAGCTCGATGTGCTTAACGCTGTGAAGAGTAAGATTGACGGGGTGAAGGATGGTGTGGTAAGGAAGAACCTGTTCGAGACCTTGGGAAAAAACCTGGCGTCGGGTGTTGAGCGCGAGCTCGTCGTGTGTTCCACGGGCAAGATTGCACGCATTGTCTCTACGCTCGAGGGTACAGGCCTCGTCAAAAACAAAGCGGTGCCGATCGAAGTCGTTCGCCGTGAAATCGGCCAGCTTGCTTCCAAGGTCCGAGATGACGTATTGCAAGAAGCGTCAGCGGAAGACGTTGACGTGTACAACACGGGTGGTCCTAGCAATCTCACCATCAAGATGAAGAAGGATTTTAAAGACGAGATTGAGTCTGTCTATGTCAAGGGTATAGGGTTGTCACCTAAGGTTCTTGAGCCTATGATTGCAATGTACGCCAAGGACTTTTAATTTAATCAAAGATATAGAACAATCTGATTGGCCAAACTCGACAGTGCAGAAAAGCAATTTTCTTTTTTTTTCACTTCCGACAAAACAAAGTTAGCGCCTTCCCCACACACCCAAAATCATTCCCTTCCCTTCTCTCGATAAGAATCATGGCCTCGAGGACACGTGCGGTGGATGTGATGACGCTCGACGTCGATATTCGCCCTTCGACCGAGAAAGACATGGCAATCGCGCTGCAAGGCTCGGTGTTTCACCACGATCCGGTGGTCGAGATTGCTTACAATCTGGGCGGCGCTGTCGCTGTTGATCGCGAGGGCCGCGTGTTTCGCGCGCCCGACGACGAGATCGAAGTTGCTCTTGCGAAGGCGGCGAAGTCGGGCCTGATCTCGCACGACGTGTCTGCCGAAACCTGGTTGAAACAGAATGCGGGTAGGACAGCAATGATCGAAGAAATGGCACAGAGAATGATGCGAAAGAATTCGTCGGATTTGGCATGCGACATCCTGCAGAGTCTTCTGTCCGAGCACGAACAGTTTTCAAACGTTTGTGATGAAAACAAGCTTTTCCGGGAGCACCGAAAGCTGCAGGTGGACTGGAACGCACACCGGGCGAGGAGCCTTCGGCTCGAGCAAAAGAAGCTAAAACTTTTGGAACAGCATCGCATGGAGGACGTGTGCCAGACGCAAGAAAACCACCTGAGGCTACAGCAGGTGATTCAACAGGAGAAGGTGCGTCAAAAGCTCCTGGACCAGGAAAACCAAAAGCGGAGGTCAAGCCAGCTCGAAGAAATTCAGAGGGAATATAAGCAACAACAAGAAGCAGGTGGCTACATCAAGCAACGCGAACAAGATATCTTTCCCGACCTCAATGATCTATCGGAGAAAGGAGAGGAGGAGGAGAGTTCTTGCCGGAGCGAACACAAGGAGTTCTTACAGGCTCTTCTCGAAAGGCTGAAAAATTGAACACGTCCTGGTCCGACAAATGAAGTTGTGCGACGGGGACCAACTCTGTCTGTTCCACGTTGAGTTCGTTGGTAACGAGTTTAATGTTTCTGGCCAGGGTTAAAAAGTCGGATTCGATGTGCGTAGTCCTCGGGGATCGAGTGCGAGCTTTTGACGAATGTTGTCTCTACATGTCACATTTTTTATATATGCTATATGTAAACCATGGTTCTGCTCAGCGCCATTTTCGTCATTTTCGTCGTCTGGCCCATTTACGCCATGATATATGAGCCGGCGGAGATGCAAAAGCTCGGTTCCAGTTTGCGCAACGAGGGTCATCGAAGAGATGACACGTACTTTGAAAGGATGAAAAAGCGCTAATAAATAGGTAATATAATATATCTATTTAATAAAAAGCGATGGTGGTTGGACTCGTTATCCTGCTCGCTCTGTACGTAATGTTTGTGTGGCCCACGTACTCTAGGATCGTCCTTGACAAGGAGGTTACGCCCAACGTCGGGGACTTTAAAAATCAAATCAGGGAAGCAGTGGACGAGGCTCGCGAAGACTGGCGAACTCGAGAATAAATGTTGCTTGATGCCATCAACCATGATTCGCTTGGTTGTCGAGGCCGTCGTCGTCGGCGTAGTCATGATGCTAACGGGGTATCCGTGTGGTCTTCTTGCATCCAAACTTCTACCGCTAAAGGGCGATGATCACCGACCCGTGATGTATCTGAGCCTGTTCTTGACGGGGTTGTCTGCACACCTCCTTTTTGAGGTGCTCAAAATTAATTTGTGGTATTGTTCAAGCGGATTTGCTTGTTCAAAATAGAAAAACAAATTAAACAATTCTTCGCAGCACATTCTGAACTTTGTCGGCAACAAACCACGCGCTGACCGCCTTCCCGATTTGCGAGGGTGTGGGTTTTTTCTTCGAGGACGTTTGCATAATGTCGGCTAGCTCGCGTAGCAGCAATATTTCGGGAGTCGTGACCGGCGTACCAACACCGACGTCGGACCCGGAGAAGGAGGATGAGGAGGAGGAGGAGGACCGGGACCCGGAGACGGATGCCGACGAAAAGAACGAGTCTTTAGAATGTAAAGAAGCGGCAAAAGAAGAAGACGCGTTTGATGCGGGCGCCGGGGAGTCGAGCCCGAAGTTCAGTACGAGGCTCTCCGTTGACGAAGAAATCGATGGCGGTGTTGGGGACCCATGGCGGAGGTTTGCCACGGCCAACCTGGAGGAACGCGGTGACGATGACACAGATGATTTCGATGATGGCGTCGGTGCCGTCGGTGCCCTCGTCGTTTCTGAATCCAGCAGCACCGTTTTCATACATAGTTGAGCCTTGTTTTCGGTGGCCAAAGCCTTGAGTTTAAGTGCGTTGACGAGGTCGAGTTGGTGGAAGACGTATTTTCTTTCGAGATCGGAATCTTCCGTAAGTTGGCTTTTTCTGCCTTTGAAGTTTTTCTTGAATGATTTGAGCACCGTGGAGACCTGTTTGTCCAGGTGCTGCTTGTCGTTCAAAGAATCTATGCGACACAGCAGTGTGACGTAATGAGCCATATTTATTAATATCATGACAACATGCTACATTTTTTTTCGCGCGTTTACATGGACCATAAATAAATCTCGGTAGTCTTTAAATCTTGCAAACATGGATCGTACGGAAAGCGCCTGTTCAAGATTCGCCGGGGGATTCGTCCCCGCAGATACCGAGGTCATCGTCGTCGTGTCTCGAGCCGAAAACAAAGAGGTGGCCATGGTCACCACGCGAGCAGGAAGTGCGCCGTCGTCGCCGAAAGAGGCCGTGCTCGGCATCGCCGACGCTTACGGCATTGCCATCGATGACGTTCGCGCGACGGTGTATGTCATGGTTGGCGGCGCCGACGGCGACAAAGTTTGATCGAGGTCCCTCGCGCTCACTTTTCTATGCAGAGTGACATGAGAATCCACGATCCCTTCGGCGAATACTCGGGGTACCTTTCAATGTCAAAGAGGTAGCCAGGCGTGTCGTTGTTGTTACCGATCGTGTTCCACGACAAAATGGTCGGGATCTTGAACGCCGTACCGCTCGCGAGCGACGACACGACCGACTTCTTTCTCCACCGATCGTGTCTGAAGTTGACAACGGCGGAGGTGATACTGACGCTGTCGACGGAGAGTCCCAAATCTGTCTTACCGTGGATGTTCCCACTGACGTTGAGGGACTTGTCTGCGTGGTGAACCGTGCAATGGATGAAACAGTTGTGAAAGTGCACGGGAGGAAGAGTAACTGGCACTTTTTTGGCCGAATCGAAGGCGACGAATAGCTTGATCTTGGAGTCGTCCCAGTACGAGATGTCCGTCTGAGGAGACGCGATGCCGTGGAACTCGAGGTTCCTTGGAAAGAAAGAGCAGGGTTGAAACGTCTTTCGCTTCTTGGACAGGTGTACCCCGATGACTTGGTCGTTTAAATCCACTGCATCGGACTCGGTAGATTCGGCGCACGAATACAGGAACGTCACGATTTTGACGACGTTGTCGCTGGAGAAACAGCGCTTGTTTTCCTTGATGAACTTGACGAACTCTTTCATCGAGATACTCGACAGACGGATCTGGGACCACAGAGAGGAGCCCGGTCCCGACAGATTACGCGTCAGCAGCTCCCACGAAGACCCAAGACTTTCCATCTCCTTTTCGACGGTGATTTTTTTTTCGCACAACTTGTAGAGGCACTGAAGAAGATCGATCTCCTTGATGTTCAGGTCGTCTCTCGTGCAGATGTCAGAAACACCCGCGAGGCTGTCGTATCCCAGGGTTAGGAAGCTCTTGTGCTTGAAGACGACGAACGCGTAGATGGCTATGTAGTCTTTGATGTCCGAGAGGAGTCTCGTGTCACCACCGCTGTCGTTCGAACAGACGGCAGAATGCATGGCGTACTCTAGCGCCTGCACCGCGTTTGTGGGATTGATCACATCCATCACGAGCTGGCGGATCACATCCATGCCACCCCGCAGGCTGTAATAGTGAAAGGCCGAGTACCTCTCCATGGTTTTCAATATCGGCTCGCCCTTGTCCACCTGCACGATGCCTGTGTGACAAAAGATTCTCATCATGTCAAAAATATGTTTTTTTGACATGGGATCGGTGACGCTGTAAGCGACGACGCCTTCGAATTTCTCTGTGCCTTTCCTCATCTCGCTCGAGAAGAGGCACTTAAAGTAGTCGGAGCGTGACGAGTAGAGGTGTCGGCAATCTTTGTAGAATACTCCCTGAAACAACCACGCCATGTCAAAGAAGTCGCAGCTGTTGGAGTTCAGAGCGCCGATGGTCTCCCTTTGCCATCCGTACACGTGACCCAAGAGATTCTGGGATATTGTCCTTTCCATTATAAAATATTTCCAGTAGACAGCCAATGTTTTCTGTCTCGAGCAATGAACGACGACACGGTTAATATACAGCATTCTTTGTACGAAATACTCGACGACGCGTCGGACGTGTCGCTGCCGAACGAGGCGTTTGTGCCAAACACGGTGAGGTGTCCGTTTTACGAAGAACCTGTCAACCAACACCAGCGATCGCGGGCTAAGCGAACTCAGAGACATCGGTCGACGGCACAGTCACGACTAGGAGACATGACGGTGGGCGACATACGGTACTGTTTCCAGCAACTTAGAAATGCGGGAGCGAACCTCAATCCGGATATGATGCTTTACAATGGCGAGACAGCGGGAGAATTCGCTTTGAAGTATCTGAGGGAAACGTCGACGGCGACGAAAAACCGAAGAAAGAAGCTATCCATGATGACGAATGCATCCGGACAGGGGGCTGGACAGAGTGGAGATAACGCGGAATTAAAAAGTCGGATCAGTCTTACAAGCACCGACAGTCGTGTGCACGAAGTAGCAAAACAACATGATCGAAAAAACAGCGTCAACGTCCTTGAGTTTTGAATCCGACTTGACCCTACTTTGAGGTGTTCAAGGCGCTCATGAGGCCAGGATTCTGCATAATCTCTTGTAAGATGACCATCGGATCTTGGGCCTCGCTTTCCGTGAGCTCGCCGTTCTCCACTTTTTTCATACAACCTTGTGCCAAGGACTCGATGGAGTTCAATACGTCACCGGACATGGACAAGATCGTTGTTCCTGTTAGAAAAAGTTGCTGAATGTAGTTCCAGATGGCTTCCCGGTTGTCCTCTTCCAACGTAGTCCATTCCTTGGCCATATCAAAGTCTCCCTCGCCAAGCATGGGGATTTCGCAGACACCGAAGAGCTTGGGATCTTTCGACATGATGAGATCCGCGTGAGGCTGGAAGACGCCGACAAACTTTTCCATGGGGATCGGTGTGGTTTCGTCGGCACCAATTATCCCTTCTAGCATGATTTTGGCGTCGGTGATGACGTCGTAGTCATCGAAGGTGTCGGCGAGGTCACCGAAGAATTCGGATAGCATGGAGTTGAAAGCCTTGTAAGTCGTCATTGCTGTGTATCTACAGGAGTTTGTAAAGCTGATACAATTAGACGCTGAAAATAAATGCGCGAATTCACACGCGCAATGAATGGGCCACATCAGAGATTTGGCAGAACATCCTTGGACACGTGTCGGACGCCGTGTATGATTTCTTCAAATGTCAGGTGAATGTGCATCATCGACTGCTCTACGTCTGAACTCTCCGGGTAGTTTTTAGCTCTGCAGGAAATGAGGAGGGCATTCATGCTTTTTGTCGCCATGATGGAGTAGTTGGTGATTTTACGGGTATCCATGATGGACACAGATGCGCCTCCTTTGTCAAGAAAGCGTTTGTACAGATATATGACGCTTTGAATGTGCCTACACGCATCATTGAAGGCCTCCGCATCGCATTCCTTTGCGTTGTGCAACGCCAGGAGGTCCTTGTAGATGTCAAAAGACTCCAGCACGTCGAGATCAGAAAACGTTTTGGTGTCTCCCCCACGGTTCTTCCATGTCACCATGTCAACGGTCGAGAGACCGTCCGAGAAGACGTTGCCAACGGCCCCCAGGACGAATCCACCCGCCAACCCAAAAAGGCATCCTCTTACACCCCCGCTGAAAGCTCGCGACCCTATGTTTTTCAACATTGTTGTGTATGATAATGATTGTAATCAAAATGTTGTACGGTTTGTAAACGCAAAACGATTTCATCACAAATCTTGATCGTCTTCGGACAATGATATATCAGAAGCGTCGGCGGTAAGCGTTTCCCACTCGATAATATCGTCGGCGTCTTCGTCTTCGAGTTCATCTTCGCTATAAGGTTCGCCACAAGAGTCGTCGTCTTCGTCTTCGTCTTCGTCTTCGTCTTCGTCTTCGTCTTCGTCTTCGTCTTCCGATGTGGATACGTACGAGTCTTCGTCTTCGTCTTCGTCTTCCGATGTGGATACGTACGAGTCTGATTCGAAATCCGTCAGCTCCTCGCCACTTCTGTCGTCTGATCCGCGGGCCCTATCCTGGTAACCCCGCTCTTCTTCAGACGACGCGTCGCTATAATCATCATCCATAACTTGGTCGCTATCTGGCTCGTACCTTATGGGTGGTCTCACAGATCTCCCTGACCGTGTCACCGCTCTTGTTCTGGCAAACTCAGCTTGGTCCGGATCGGGTGGGATTGTCATGAACAAACCACCAGTATTCTTTTGTTTATCGCTACAAAAAAAATATTCTACAGACCTCCAAGTTCGTCCGCAATGCACATTATTTACAGAATTTACAGATAACAATTTTGATCACTGTCTGGTCCTTGGATTTAAAATCCTCATATATACCAAGACTGCCAGGATGCTGAAATGGCTCTGTGACAACGAGTATCTGAACAACAGCGACAGGAGCACGACCCACACGTTGATGACAGGGGGCGTTGTCGGTGTTCCGGACGAGCACTATGACGAATTTCTTCGTTTGTATGCGGCAGAGGTCAAGAGCAAGAACAAGACTCTTTCGTTCTCCGAACTGAGGTCGGATCCCGTGTTTTGTATGTATTTCGACATCGATTTGCTCGACACCTGCGTGACGAGCGCCGAAGTGACGTCGAAGATATTCTCAATTCTACAATCCATGGTCAAGAGCTACTACACAGGGTCCCAGAGCGACGACGTCTTCCGGTGCGTCGTGTGCGACACGGCTCCGAAGGAGGTCGTCGTCGAAGGGGACGATGGTCCGACGAAGGTACTGACGAAAAACGGGTACCATATTACATTTCCCGATCTTCGGGTCACTCTTCCCCAAGCTCTTCAGCTTCGACACAGCGTGGTGTGCGAGCTGGAAAAGACGATGGGTTTACGTCCCGAGGGCGTCAACGCGTGGTCGGATGCGATTGACAAGGCTCCATACACAAACGGTCTCAAGATGTGCGGGTCTTTCAAGCGCGTCAAGTGTATCGATTGTAAGAAGTCGGACCCGGCGTTCAAGGACAAAAAGAAATCTCTGCTCTCGTCGATGGCGAAGGTGAGGAGGAAAATACACCCTCGTGCCAGCGGCTTCGACTACTCGGACCTTTCGGACATTCACGCGGACGAGTTCAAAGACACGGTGTTTGGCGACATGTACGGTAAGTATCTTGAGCTGACGGGGTTCAACTCTTGCCGGACTTGTCTCAACACGGGGAAAGTTGTCGAGAAGCGGACCTACATGCCTTTCGTTGTTTTGGACGGAAGCGGAGATTCGGACAACTGCCTTCTCGACGTGTTGCGCGAGGACTACTACGAGGTCATGAAGTACACGAGCATTCGGTGTCAGAGCGGTGAGTCGGAAACGACGGGGTACAAGATACCCAAGGGTGTGCCGAAGGCTCCGACGGAAGACAACGGTGCCAACTGCCGCCACTTTTCCAGTGATAAGTTGAGCCATCTTGGCACCGAGATGCGTGCCTTCGCGGTGAACAACGACATGTACCTGAGCGACGCGCAGACGATACATCTGTGGAAGGGGCCTCGTGTGCTGGATGCACGAAGGCTCTCGGTCATCGAGAAGTTCGTAAGAGAGAACGTCTGCAGTGCTTATTCCACCGTGCAGATCAGAAAGGTGTGTGAGAGTCAGATCAGCAGACGCGTCTCGGCAAGGGCAAACGGTGGTAGCAAGATGATGAGGTCACTTGTCGGGGCCTACTCGCGGACGATGCCGCCGTCGCAACAAAGGGTGGTCAGCAATCGTTACCTGGTCAACATCGCCGGTGTTGGGTCGACGTACTGCATGAACAAGGGTGCCGAACACACCTCAAACTCCGTCTACTTCATCATTGATCAGGACTTCTGTTACCAAAGATGTTTTTCAAGAAAGTCAGACGTTAGGGCCGGTGGGACGACGTGTGCCGAGTTCAAGTCCGGTGGTGTTAGAGTCCCGGCGTGGGTATCGTCCGCGTTGTTTTCAGACGGAAGTAAGTCTGATAAGAGTGTTGGGCCGGTGAGACCGGGTAAGTGTTTGCCGACCGGTCCGGCTACAGTGCCAGCAGTTGGTGGGCCGAAGAGGAAGAAAAAGAGGTGTGCGATCGACTGGGGTGTGAAAAAACTTTGATTTCAGTTTAATTTTATTTTTGTATAAGTAAGATAAAGGGCCAGTGTGCGATGTTTGAACCCAACATATCTGTCGATATAAGTCTGTTGGCCATCATTCTTGGCCTGTACGCAACGAGGAAAGACAAAAACCTCGTCCTGTTGTGTATTTGCTGTCTTTTCGTGCACGTCTTGTTGACGAGAGACGCCGAAGAAGAAGAACAAGAGGGTGTCGAATACGATGTCAAAGACGATGTCAAAGACAATGTCAAAGACGATGTCAAAGACGATGTCAAAGACGATGTCAAAGACGATGTCAAAGACGATGTCAAAGACGATGTCAAAGACGATGTCGACGACCATTTGGGAGTTGTGCCCGCGACCGACTTGATTTCCGGAAGAAAGCAGGTCTGTACCCCTCCGCCGCCTGTGGGTAGCGATGTTTTCAAAACCACCGTTTCTTCCGGTGTGTTTGAGCGCCAGCTGAGCACTCCTCAGACGAAGCTGACGTCAACGGTGTTTCCCGCCTCATCGGCCGAAGCAAACGGAAAGCTGGCGTCCGCCAGAGATTCCTTCTTCCTTTCGCTTGTTTCCTGACAAAAAATCTAAACCTACGGTAAACAAGTGTATTCGATTAACAATGCCTTCGGCTGTAAACGAAATCAACAATGCTTTCAACCAGCGCCTCGTGCCTATCGCCGGTCTAGGGACGTCGCGACCCGTCAACCCATTTGCCTCCACTGGAGTGCAAACGTCGACGACGAAGAGCAATGAAATGAATGTAAGATCGTCGGTGACGCTTCCCGGGACTCTGGGTTGTCAGTACAAAGGGAGCGTGATAGACACGAAAAGCGACGACTCCGTGAGACTGGACACGTACTCTGTGAGCGAAAACCCGAAAGTGAAGACTAACAAGCACTCGACATCACGACTCGATGTGGAACACACCCGAGAACGATAGGTTTATTTTGATTGCATTAAACAAGCAACGACAGATGTGGTCTTCGAAAGAAGTGCTTTTTATCTCAGTCGCAACGGGGCTCGTGTTCTGCTTCGCAACAATTTATGTACAGAACGCTGTTTCAAAATACGTCTGTCGTCGTGTTCAGGAGAGGTCCGGTGGAAACCCTTTGGTCGGGACGGGCGTAGCGTCCGAACCACTCGAATATCCCGTCAAGAAGCATAAAGTTTCCCAAGGCGCTGCTGACAACGACGCTCGCGAGGTGGTCAGGCTTCATGACGCCCCACCGGGCTCGGGAACGAGGTGGACACCTCTGTGATGATAATTACTTCAGGATCATGCTCTGCGTGTGACGCTTGTTCGGTTTGACGTGTCGCACCGAGTGAGATCTTCCTTCCTCGAGAAGCTTCACTTTGAAAATGTGCTCATCCATTTTCGAGATTAGACGACTGTGTTCGTTGTGAGCAACGTTGATGTTGATTACGGACCTGCGCAGCGCGGCCGTCTCCGTTTCGAGGCAACCAAGCCTTATTTTGATAGACCGAATGATCTCCCACATTTCCACGACAAGTGGGAGTGTGTGCGAGGAAGACGCTCCCATGTTTCATTTTACCACCAATATTTTTTTATCTCGATGTGGCCGCACAAAAAATACACCAGTCTAAATTAATAATTCAAAGGAAAAATGTATGACGGTTTGTGTTTATCGAGTTTTATTTTATATTCTTAAGGTAAACACACGTGTCGCGTTTATCGTATCAATGTCGGTGAACACAAGAACTGACCTAGAGTCCGCATTTTCAGCCCGAGTGTCGTGGGACCCCGTCGTCGGCACGGACACGTACACCGTCCGATGGAAGACGGATTCGGTCGCACAGGAGACGACGACCACGACGGCATCGATCGTTCTTATCAACCTCGAACCGGACACTCGGTACGAAGTGTGTGTCGTACCCGAGTCGTCGGACGTAGGTTTTTCGGCTAGTGTTCAGACTAGCCCCCTGGACGACCCTCATCTGGACAACTTGTACGCCAGCATCAAGTTAGAAGATGGGACGTACGATGCGACACTGTTCGACAAGAACGCGCACGATGTCTTCCTCAAGTACTTTAATGACATTGTTGAAAACGGCGACACTATTCTCGCGTCAGTGATCCTGAAGGGTGCGCCCAAGCAGGTCGAGGCGATAGCCGTGGTCGAAGGATCGGTCACGGACGTGTCGGGTGAGGAGAACCTCTTTTTGCCCTTCAGCAAAGACGCAACCGGCGCTCAGCTAGTTACTTTGAACAACGCTGTGCCGCGCAAGGACGACGAGGCCACGTCGGACGTGGTTGATACGTATCCACCTAACGTCGACCTCTTGTACACGCCGGATAGCGACACATTTACCATTGGCGGCAACGTGTACCGCGTGGGCGACAAGTTCACGCTGTTCGGTCAGATGGTGACCGTGGCCGATGGATCCATCGTGCTCGTGTTTGAAGACACCGTCGCCAAGACATACCCCTTTAACACCGTCACCGCGTCCAACGTAGTCGGACAACTGGGTTCTCAATTTGCTAAAAACTACACGTGTCAGACCATGAACATCGTCGGGTCAAAGACCACGGGAGGTGTTGGCAACACGACGTCTTCTTCGTGGATATACGACACAGAAGCGGATACCGTCTCCGAGGCCACTCGGATCGTGCACTCCATCGACGAAAACAACTCAAGCGCGGCCTTGTCGATTGGCGTTCGTCACACGGACGCCTCTTCCAATGTTTTCATCGAACCGGTCATACAATGTGCCTCTGGATCGACAACCATCAGTGCACAGGATGGCTCGGACAACACGGTGTCCACCACGATCGACTCGACCGGTATCTCTTTCGACACGGACGAAGCTTGTATTTACTTCGGGGCTGCACAAAAATTCCGGATGATCTTCCGGGACGGTACGCCGTCTACGCTAGCGATTGAATCGTACGACGCTGACAGCGGAACGTACATGACCAGGTCCGAGTTCACCGACGCCACTTAAAAAGAATAATAAATGTGTGTCTACGTGTACTCGAAATGTATCAGTTTTTTTTGGCCGTTGCAGGATATCTGTTCCTGGTGAAGACTTTTTTTGATCGAGGCGTGGCACCGATAGGTAAGCGTCTCCAGAAGAACATTGTTCCGCTTCCCAAAAAGTCAATAGACGCTGTTGTCTTGTTTGCTTCGATGCTGTATCCAATGATGGCTTTCGTGAAGGCCAGGGAGTCGGACTGGAGCTTCAGCGAGTCGAAAAGCGCCATGGCAGTGGTCGCCGGTGTTTGTCTCGGCATGATCTCGAGCGTGGACGAGTAAAAAAATATCTCCTTCTGAATCAGACGCAGCCACATTATACGTACATATCACGAACTTTTTTATCTTGCGGTTTTGATATACGTAAAACTCGTTTAGATGGCTCTCTCTGCGAAAATCGGCTCGCGTGCCCAGGTCATGCACGGGACGGCAAAGGAAACCTCCGGTGGTCTCAAGAAAGAAGATTTGGCCTACAACAAGAGCGGGTCCATTGTCTCGAAAAAAAAGTCCGTGGAGGCCAAGAAGTCAGAAAATGGTCTGCTCAAGTTGTGGCGAAAGGCCATGAAGGAAGTGTCTTCGTCCCCAATGTACCAGGACCAATTCGTCAAGCCCAAGAGAGGTTCGGTCGTCCACGCAAAGGTTTTTGCTGTATACGAGCGCCTCGTCCACGAAAAGTACGGAGCAACGCACACGATTAAAAAAGTGAATATCGATGGGTTGACGAAGATCGTAATAGAAGAAGAAGATTGACGACGCCCTTTATTATTGATTCATCACTAAAAAGTACAAAAGAGATTAATACACACACGACGAATTCAAAACAGTTTCAGCACTGTTCGCGACTTATTCACGAGCCGGCGTGCCTCGGCGGGGCCTGCTTTCTCCACGGACACTAGTATCTTTTGAGGTGTCGTATCCGAGATACTCCAAACAACCCTGTCGTCTGTGATGACCAGCGCGTCGTGAATCTCGGCATCAAATAGAACGCATGCCCACCGCTTATTTTCTACAGCTTCAACATCCATGGCCGCCGCCGCAGCGATTCGTTTGCAGAGGAGTTCGTGAAGAAGAAAGACGTCCACTGCGCCAGCGTCGAGAATTCGAAACACGCTGAAGTCGTAGGACACTGACTTCGCAGAGGTGTTCCGGACTTTACCGGATGCTTTCATCAGATTGCGAATAATGGCCTCCTCGTTTCCGTCACCGCCGAGACCAATCGTGCCAGCGTTCGTAATCTCGTACACAGCGCACGTCTTTATCACAGGAAGGTGGTTGAAACCCAAGAGCGTCGTCGTACTTGCAGGGGTCTCGGTGCTGCCGTCGTTCCTCGCTGGCGCACGAAAGACCATGACGATTCTGCGACCGTCAATGAATTTCACACCTTCCACCCTGTGCCCAATGTCTCGCCAGCCAAGTCTGTCGTGGAAGTGAAGAGTCTTGCAAGTCTTGACCAGCGCAGTCATGTTGTTCCAATTAATCGTTTGCGTGAAAGATTGTGGTCACTTTCTTCAAATCGACTTTCTCATCAGCTGGCCGGTAGTTGTGCCCCCACCCCCCTCCTCTTTTCCTTCGCGACCAAAACCCCCGGTTTAAATCCTCGCCACAGGCTCTTTACCGTCACTTTTTTCTTGCTGCCGACAACGATAATACCCCCTACCTCAACAATTGTTCGACCTGCCACCGCGGGGGAATTCAAAAAGTCCGTTCCTTCATTCAGCGCTTAAAAATCCTAATGTCGAAAAAAATAATGTATGATTCAAGTAGTCAGCATCGTCGTGAAAAAAAAATGCCAATCCCAATTCCTCCCGGTCAGAAGCCAATCCAGCTGTATCTATGGGACAAATGCGGCTACTGTACCAAGCAGGTGAAACTGCTGTCGACGATGGACGGTGAAATGAGTGGCTGGTTCCATCGAAACGTGACCGTGACAACGATCGAGGACCCCAAGTCGTATCCCATGATTAGAGGATATCCTTATTGGGTGTTGAGAGGGAAACCGTCGCCCGGTTTCAAAAACATGGATGAAATAGTTTCCATGAGGCGCGTTTCTTCGATCTAGGCCTGTGTTCGGACTTAAAATATTTGGTATGTATAAAAGTTGATGAAATACAGGTATACCTGGAACCACATTTTCCTGTTCGCTAGAATATGTGGCCAAGTCGACGACGAGGATAGTCTGACGGCTTCTTGGGTACGGATAACAGAGGAGCACAACAGTCAGACTTTTCCGTTTACCTTGTGGCCTCTTTCGTACAGAACATGTGAAGTGACGATGTCTCCTGCGATGTGCAGCCCCGTCCATATTTCAAGCTCCGACTCCGCATGTGACTACGATGCGAAGATATTCAAGTGCAACGAGGTGGTGATCATTTGTATTCAAAAAGCCGTGCGTGATGGCGTGTGTGAGCACGCGTGCGTCGCCGATCTCGACCTTGATATCGACGAAGAGTTCGATGAAACAGGAGCCGCGGGAGCCAAGGAGGAATCCGCCATCGGTGTCTGCCAAATGAACCATGCTGACCATCACCGCGGTTCAAAGGACGTCCCTCTACTTCCGTGTCACGTGGCTCATTGCTACCACGGTGCCAAGGCCGCAATAAAAGATGCCTACTACGCCATCGAAGACGGTACAGAGTGTGTCATTTGCACAGGACACGGTGCGGGGGCATCGATGGCTTCTTGTCTCGCGTCAGACATGAGCCGGGCGTACGATGCCGAAAAGGATTTTTTGGGTCTGGACACGAGACGTGTCGAAGTTGATTTTGTCGGATTCTTGGATAAGTCGTCGAGCTGCGTGGTGGCCTCTCCCGCCTACTGGGACGAGCACAGTTCATGTATTGGTGAGTACATTAGCGTCGTGTTGGAAGGATGCGGGGCCGCTGGGACGAGGAAGAAGGCGTCAGGAGACATGATCTGTAAGCCACGTTCTTCGCTTGTCACCCTTGCTACGCCCTCGTCACTCGAAAAGTCTTCATCGACGTCTCTGTCTCGGTCCGTCTCTATGTTCCAAAGCTTGCGCAGAAAAACAACTTACAAAAAAGATAAAGAGTCGACGTGCGGAATATCCGAGTACATCGCAGCAATCAAGACGAAAATTGAGATTCAATTGCCTACAACATCGAAAAATCTGAGTTGAAATTTGTACCAATTTCCAAAATAAAAATGTTGCGTGGTAACTAACAGAATTGAAAAACTCTACATCACCATGTCGACCGATATCATTGACCTGGCTCAGTATGGTAACATGAGGGGAAGGGACGTTTTCTCGCGCCACCTATTCCAGGCCGTGAAGGGAGATGGCCTCACCGCCTCCTCTCTGACACAGAGCTTCCACGGAATCGAGTCGGCCACTGACGCCGAGGTTTCGCTGGCAAATGTAACCATCAGCGAAGGTGCCGCGGACGACAAGATTGGTACCTACACGGTCGGCGTCAACGACGGCACCACCGTCAACAACGTCCTCGAGCTGAGCAACGCTGCCTCGACCATCACGTCTTCCTCCATTAACCTCGAAACTGCATTGATTAAAACCGACGGTCTCATTGAAGCACCCAAATTTTACCAGGACGCAGACGCCAAGCGATCCGAGGTTGAGATCGTCGGTGGCGCGGGCGTTGTTCCCGTCATCAATTTCGCCGTCGGCGACCTGGTCAACGGGACAAGCGCTAACACAAGGCTTCAGATATCCGAGGCCTCCACAGACGTCACCGGTGTTTTCAACATCGATGGCACGGACATCCTTCAGACTCTCGAGAACGGGAACGCGTGGAACATCGACGGTACGACGGTGGAACTGAAAGCCGACTACCCTCTCGTGCACGTGAACGTTTTGAACCCGCACACGACATCGGTGGCGATGGACGTAAACGGTTCCATCGTCGACCGGGGTAACAACTTTTACATGTACGACTCGACCGGCCTCGCAAACCTGAGCACGATGTCTTTCGACAACACGGCCAACTCTCTTGCCCTGCGGACTTCGCTGGCGGACCAGGGTGGTGCGACAGACTCTCTCGTGTTCCAGACGACCAACGGTACAAACAACACTTACCTGGACCGTCTCAAGTTCGCGGGTGGTATCGGGGACCAGAGCGCTACGTTCAGCAACGTCAACGTCGGCATCGGCGCCGCGCCTTCGGGAACGCACCGCTTCGAGGTTCTGGGAACGTCATCCTTTACCGGCGACGTCACCGTAGCGGGAAACACCGACTTTACCGGCAACGACCTGTTGAACGTGTCCGACATCACGTCGAGCGATGCCCTGGCCGAGCAGGCGACCATCGCCCTGACTTCCAGCGCGACCGACCCGCAGATCGACTTTGTGCTCGGAGACCTGGCCGGGACCCCGACCACGGCCATGACGCTCACCGAGTCCGCGGCCACGGTCAACGTGGCGACGACCGTGACGGACAATTTGACTGTGACTGGAGACTTCACCGTGAACGGGACCACGACCACCGTGAACACGACCGAGGTGCGCGTCGAAGACAAGGAGATCGACCTCGCGTACAATGCGACAACCCACGCCGAGCTAGACCAGGGTGGTTTCACTCTCGGTACCGACGTCACCGGTATCATCGTGCCGTCGGTGCTCTACAGCCTAGCGGACACGCGATGGGACTCTTCCATCACGATGAACGTTCCTGAGACAAACAAGTTCACGGTCGGGGGCAACGTCACCGAGGTCAGCTCGTCCGGTCTCGACATGAACAGCGACACCGCCGTCATTCACCTCGGTGCCAACAAGCAGTGGCGGATCCGCATGGCAAACGACGGCACCGATGACCACCTTTACTTCGAGCACGACGACGCGGGCACGCAGACCACGTGGCAGACTAAGATGGACATCATGCAGTAGAGTGAAATGGCAAAATGTTTTTTTCGTTGAAGTTGGTAAGCCTTTGTAGATTTTCCGAAATATAAAATATTAGTTTACTTTTAATCGAGAGTAAACTAATATTTTCTTAAAGTAAACCATGTTTGCATCTAAGAAAAGCACTCGTTCTCGCCAACCAAGAATGGATGTTCGCACCGTCCGCGCTCACCGTCTCCAGGAGGCGGCGAAAAGGGCCCCTGCCATTACCACGATCGCGTCGTCCTCCACGACGCCACCGGGGCCATCGACGGCACCAGCCTCTGCACCAGCCTCTGCACCAGCCTCTGCACCGGCCTCTGCACCGGCAACGAATGTTCGTGAGATCTTGAAGAGGAAGACATTGGCCAAGACATCGGGCAGTAGAGCCGCACAGAACCCTCTTGGTCGTGCCGTGGCTGACCCCAAGTCACCTGTGCAAATCACCAAGAGCGAGCTTAAGAGCATCATTGGCGGCAGCACCTCGGGCACGTCTACTGGCGCACCCGGTCTACAGGGGCCCATGGGTCCCTCTGGTCCCTCTGGTCCCTCTGGTCCCTCTGGTCCCGCTGGCCCCTCTGGTCCCAAGGGCCCGGTAGGTCCGCGAGGTCCAGCAGGTCCTCCCGGTACCGCGCAGACGGCAGGGGAGAGCAAGCTCGTTGCCGGTACACAGGGGTCCAGGGGTCCGGTCGGTCCCACCGGTCCTCAGGGACTGAAAGGCACCGTCGGTGCACGTGGTGTCGCAGGTTCCGCGGGTGCCGTCGGACCCGCTGGAAGAGATGGGAAGGCCGGCAAAGACGGCAAAGACGGCCAAGTCGGGCCGAAGGGTCCTGCCGGCGTCGCCGGGCCGAAGGGGAAAGACGGTATTGCGATCAAGGGTATGCCCGGTCCAGCGGGCCCGCTTGGGGAAAAAGGTATCCAGGGTCCCCCGGGTCCCGCAGGTCCCGTCGGTCCCGTCGGTTCCGCAGGTCCCGTCGGTCCCGCAGGTCCGGCGGGTCTCATTGGTCCTGATGGGGCCGATGGGAAGAAGGGTGCCAAAGGCGCTCAGGGTGCGGACGGTTCCGCTGGTCCCGCTGGTCCCTCTGGTCCCGCTGGTCCCGCTGGTCCCGCTGGTCCCGCTGGTCCCGCTGGTCCCGCTGGTCCCGCTGGTCCCGCTGGCCTCGACCTGAAGTCGATTGGTGTGACGTCCGTTTCGTACATTGGGTCCGGAAAATGGTCTGTGCACACCGAAGACGGTAAATTCATCGCGTCGTTCAAAAAAGATAACTCCAAGTAAAGTTCTCCCATGCTGATTATTATTCAATTTGGATTGCTGTACATCATTGCGTGAATATTCCAGAAATAAAATGTTGTGTGAAGTTAATTAATATATACCGAAAAAAACATGGCAAACAGCTCCATGGAAGCTCTGGGAGCTATGGCCTCGACCTTCAACCCGCCCCCGGGTGGTTTCGACGACCAAGGCAACTACCACGCCACGGGTGGTTACGATCCCTCCGGCAGCTACGATGCGACGGCTGGTGGTTCAATGTCTTTCGATGCGAGGACTCTGAACACTTTGGGTGCCGTACAGGGAGCCGTTGCGATGGGTGGCGGCGTCCTTCCTCCGGGTGTGGCCAGGTCGGCCGCAATCCTACCAGCTGCCCTGAAGATCGGGGAGCTGAAGAAGATGCAGGGCGTCGCCGCAAAGTACTACGAGAAGTACATCAAGGATTTCAACCGCAAGTACGGATTCAGCGAAGATCAGACAAAGGAGCTGATTGAAGAATTCAACGACGTGACGGCGCAGATCACTCGCCTTATTCCCGACGAGGACATGAAGAACATGTACAAAAAGTACATCGAGTCGTACCCTACCATGTATCTAAGCATGATCCCCGCCGAGGCCCTGCAGACGAAGCTCGCTGTGAAATGTGTCACGGAGAACAGGAATCTGAGGGAAAAGATCGAGCAGATGTCTTCCTGTGTATCGACTCTCGTGAGGAACCTGACCGACCTACAGATCTCGGCAGGCATTCCTCCCATCGTCAACCTCATGTTTGAGAGCATGCCCGACCCCCTCACAGCCATGACGGATCCCATGTACCACAAGTACAACAACGCCATCGTGACCTACCACAAACTCCTTCAGGACGATGGAACTAATGATAAATTTCCTCGTATTGATGGGGCGGGTTCGAGCGCGGGTACAATCCACAATAACGCCGAGCACCTTCGACTGGAACCCGTGCACTTCCTCAAGAAATTGGAAGAGAGGGTTGCATCATCAGGGGGGGCTCACGGTGTTATGACATCGGTTACAAAAGACGCTGACGGAGCCATTACCAATGCTACGGAACTCAAAGATGATAAAGGCAACAATGTCATACTCTCGCAAGAAGAAATCAAGGAGCTGAGGATCGTGATGGAGAACATGCAGACGCAGTCTGGATGCCAGCCGTTCGGCGAGGAGTGGAACCACACCGGTCCGACCCCGCCGATGAACCCGGCCATGTGTCTCGCGGATGGGGACAACTTCCAGACCGGTAACCCTCGCCACGAAATCGGGCGCACCAACATGTACCAGGCCAAACGCGACCGCAACGGCAACGCGCACTGGGTGCAGAGTGGGCAGGTTCCTGCTCTTTCCGGGGGTGGCCCACAGATGGTTCAGCACACGTCGCAGCACCCTTCGCAGCACATGTCGCAGCACCCTTCGCAGCACATGTCGCAGCACCCTTCGCAGCACATGTCGCAGAACCCTTCGCAGCACATGTCGCAGCACCCTTCGCAGGCGCAATTCGCGCAGCCGTACATGAGTGGTGTTGGAGCCGTTGGTGCCACCGGTGGCTCGAGCGGAGGCAAGCTCAAGCGTTCAAGCAAGTCCCGCACATCGTCAAGGTCCAGCGGAACCACGACCCGCGGCTCGTCCAGGAAAAAGAAGACTTCCAGTGGCAAATCCAAGTAGAATGTTAAAGTGTTGTCCACTTTAGGCCCTGTTCTGTGTGATTCGCTGAGAAAGCCAGACGGGCGAGAACGAGAAACACCTCTCCGCGGAGGGTTGACTGGTTTATCCAAATTTAAAACCAAATGATACCAAACATCACCAATTGCACGCGTGTTGGATGGAGCAAGTACGTGCTTCACACCTTACAGGCAGCTTTTTACGTAACAATCATGAGATGATCTTAATATATGTCGATCCTGCTCTTTTTCTTTAATGTGTTGGATGACCCCGACACTCTCTTAATTTTAACTTTTTCAACGACCCCGCGTTTCCCTTCAATGTGTTTCATGAGACGCGCGGCTTGATCGGCGCCGAAGAGTTCGCTGGCGGCGCTCTCGATCAAGGCTTTGTTCATCGGAGCACTGCTCTTGCTTTTGTACACTTTGATCTTTCCAGAGGACGAGATGGTTTCGGGTATGCCGTTTTCCTGCATGTGTCGGGCAATTCTTCCTTCGATCGACGATCTACTCGACTTCAGGTCCTTGATCTCCTCCGAGACACCCTTCAGTTCATCGTCGAGTTTAAAGAAGACGTCAACGTGTCCAGCGAATTCCTGGTCGTCGGTGCTGTTGTCACAATGGTTGTCGCTGGTGCTGCTCAAGACTTCCATTATTGTTGCGAGTGCGTGTGTCAAAGAGACTTTGTGATGAAAGAACGCAATAAAAAAATCACGTCGATTTAAACGTGCTTTCTCCATTTTTTTTTGTATCGCTACATGTAATACGAAAACGATGTTGAGTCTCAGCCTTTTGACTGAGAACAAAGTTGCAAGTGTTGGGGCCGTGGCGATCGTCACTGGCATAGTAATCCTCATCTCGGCGTCGGCCATCGATGTCGAAACCCCGAGCGAGGACCAGTCGTCTAACATCAGCAAGAAAAAGACGTTAGCCACCGTGGGTGGCTCGCTCATGTCGATCGGCGTACTCGCTCAGGTGTACGACCAGTTCACGCGATACAAGGCGAGGGGTAGCGCACTGTCTTCGTCTCAATACAACTCTTCTTCGCACATGTCTCCGGCAGAACTCTCGCGCTTCCAGGACAGAGTGTCTGCGGCCGCGGCAAGACTGAGACGTGGCCTCGCTTCGCAATCGAAAAGTCGAGCAAGTCCCAGTCCCCGAAGAAAGGAGTCCGCTGCGGAGCTCGCCGCGCGTGCCAGCGCACAGATCAGTTCGTTCATACAGAATTACTCGTAGATTTGACATGTTTTAAAATGTTTTGACTCAATATTTATACATGCCCAGACAACATGGAAAATAACCCGATTCCAATCCCTAAACCTTCACCCACTCTACGACGACCGTCGAAAGTCAAATCACTCGGTGTCAGTCTGAGGAGTTCGGAGGACGAGTGGTACTCGACAAACGAGTCCGATCTCCTCGACATTTGGCATGCTGTCGAGGACAGCATAAAGAAGCGAGGAATTGTCATGTTGGATAAGTGCCGTTTCAACCATTTTTGCGCATTCGTCATGTCGATGACAACAACACAGCGAGATCGTTGTATTTAATTTGATTACCTACACTTCACTGCCTTCCACAGTTTTGGCTCGTTTCGATGACGTGACGAGACGAGAAGACTCGTTCGTGTCGTCGTCATTTTTGCTTGAATTTATTTCTTCAATGCTGTCAGCGTCTGATAACGACATCGTCTCGATCATGTCGGTCAGGTCGTCCACAACCGACCGCGGTGGTGTTTTTGGATGGGATTCTGTGACGGAAGCATCCTCGTCATCATCATCATCATCCTCATCTTTCTCGTCTAATACAAGCTGTGCTACTTCGAAAGATTTACTTTCTGTGTCGGTATTCTGCACAGAGGGTTCGGACGAACCAACCCATTCTTCGCTTGCGTCAAGGTGTTGTGTGACAACAAGACCCTGAGCTTTCGGTGCGACACCCGAGTCACCTGTGGATGGCGAGGAAGCCACGGGAGCCGAAGGTGCCGTGGGAGTCGAGGATGTCGTGGGAGTCAATCCTGTCGTGAGAGCCGATTGACCCGGCTGACGATCACGATCACCCGATTCGAAAAGTTTGGAAACCGACTCGACGTCGGTGGTTTCTGCTTGGTTAACGAAAGTATTGAACTCGGTTTGCACCGGGTCCGGTACATCAGCACCAGGCTCTTCTGAATCCTGGAGCATATCCCCAATGACTTGGGTGGTGATGACCTGGACATCTCTCTCGTTGATCGCCATGTGATTGTTCTCCTCCAGCGTTTTTACGAGACGCGTCAGATCGTTGATCCTCTTGATCGCGTAAAGAAGAATGAGACCGAGGCCGCCAGCGGCTGAAATGACCAGCAGCATACTTGTCCACGTCCATCCAGTCCCCGATCGAACGGCTCCCCCACCCGCGACGAGAGAAGCTGCGATCAAAGACGCCGTTGCAACATCCTCGCCACCGAGATCGGTGTCTTCGTAGAAAACCTCTCTTTCTTCCAATCCCGTGTCATCGTCTTGGTCCACATCGTCGTCCACATCATCTTCATCTTCATCTTCATCGTACACGTGTTCTGCATGACTGTCGCTTCCATACTCGCTTTCGCTTTCGCTTTCGCTTTCGCTTTCGCTTTCGCTTTCGATTTCGATTTCGCTTTCGCTTTCGGCGCCGGTGTCACCTTTGGGATCGGCTTCGGCTTCGGCTTCGGCTTCGGCTTCGGCTTCGGCTTCAGACTCGAATGCCTCTGAATCAGAATCGCACTCGGACTCGGACTCGGACTCGGACTCGGACTCGGACTCGGACTCGAACTCGGACTCGGACTCGGACTCGAATTCACACTCGGACTCAGATTCGTGTGCAGAATCGAGGTTAGCTTCGTCCTCCTCTTGTTCCTGTTCTTCTTCTTCCCATTTGAACCGGGTCTGTATGGCCTGGTCATTGTCGACGACGTCTTTGGAATCCTTCTTCACGGCATTTGAATGAGGCACCGACACGTCCGCGTTTTCCGCAAAGTACGGGGTTGTGGTCGTGTGCCTCGATTCGTCACCGCTTGACAAGACAGACGAAAAGTCCGGGATTCCATTGTCGTCGTGATCCATTGCGTAGTGATTTTTCTGTCTATGATTTCAAACAATATTTAAAGTTACGAACGAAGAACGCACTTTTTAACAAGGCCTACATTCGGCCGCGGGACTGCATCAGTCGCGACATGGCATCATCAACCGAGCCGGAATACTTCTTTGCCGCTTCTTCCTCCGATATCGCGACTGGAGCGGTGAATGCCTGCGAGAGACCGCAACCTATTCCCTCGTTTTTTGCTTTCGCGCTTTTTCCAGACATGATGTCTGAGAAGCATGGTAATTGACCCACGGGCGACTCGTTTAGACTGGCGTCTTGGCTTTCGTGCTCGGCACTGATCCCAATCGACGCCACAAGCTCAAAGGCGGTGTCGCCGCAGTACACATCGGTCCCCATGACGATACTGGGCGTGCCCCTGAGCCACACGGGAACGTTTTTACCACCGGCAACGTCTATCACCGAGCACGGGATGCGGTGAACATCTCTTATGGCATTCATGAGATCGCCAGAGTGGCGACACTTGGATGAATTGACGTACACGGTGAACATTGGTTCCATTGGTTCTTCGCTTTTCATTGGTTCCATTGGCTCCGTTGTCATCATTGGTTTCGTCGTCTGACGCCTTTGCGTATCGTTTTTCGCTTCTCGATCAGGAGCCCTTATGATTGGCGCCAGTCGCACCGGCGCAGATACCCGTGACATAGTTTCGACTTTATCGGTTAAAAATATTTTTATTACGTCTCGGCTAGCGCACAAGATAGAAAAAACGAGACACAGATGCATCCTGCCGTCAGGAGAATAATCGAGTTTCCCAAAATCGCACAGAGAACGCCCGAATGGTACGAGTACCGAAAAAAACGCGTCACCGCCTCCGAGGCGTCGACAATCATCGCTCAGGGGAAAGGGTACGATCGTGTGTTTGAACAAAAGGTCGGGATCCGCGACACAAACATCAGCAGCGAGTACATGACGATCGGGACGGTCAACGAAGAGGCCGTCGTCGTGCTTTATCGCCAAAAGTATCCGGAGGAAGAGGTTTTCCACGACCTTTCCATCGTGCCGCATGCGACACTGGACTACGTTGCGGCGTCGCTGGACGCGTGCACGGCGAGCGGAATCAACGTTGAGATCAAGACAGTCTTCAAAGACAAGTTCATCAAGGTTTCTAAGATGTACTATGATCAGGTGCAGCTCCAGATGGAAGTTGCCGACCTCGACAAGACACATCTGGTCCAGCACTACATCAGAATGCCAGACCAGCCAATCGTCGTACACGAGATCATGCGCGATCGAGAGTGGTTTGCAGAACATTGCGAGATTTTTAAGGGGTTCGTGCAAAAAGTCCGTGACTTCTTTCCGTTTGTTAACCTCGACGAGTTCTAAAGTGTAGTTCGCGGCACTCGTCGTCTAAACACCAAACTTTGTAATGTAGGTAAGGGGACAAAACTAATCACTACGCAAATGTCACTCTCAAAATCAACCATGAGCATCATCTCGCGCCGAGTCAAGATTTTGAAAAAACACATCTCTCTCGAAAAGATAAAAGGTGACCTCATTCTGAGGGACTCGCGTGCGGCCGAGTACGCGTCAAGGGAACCGTTCGTCTGTTTCAAGAACACGGGGGACGGCTTCATCGTGCCCAAGATGTACGGCATGAGATACATCAGGGCCAACGACCTGCCGTTCGAGGACCGCCAGAAGGAAGGCGAATCGGTACCACAGATTTCATTTTCGGGGTCGCTGCGAGACATACAGGCCGAGCCCGTGCAGAAGACGATACGCGCTCTCGAAACGATACAGGGTGGCGTCATGAGTCTGTATTGCGGCTTCGGCAAGACCACGTGCTCTCTCGCAATCTCTTGTCACTTCAAGAAGAAAACCATAATTCTCGTGCACACCACGGCTCTCCTGGAACAGTGGAAGGAAAGGATCGAGCAGTTCGTCGCCAACGCATCCGTCGGCGTGCTGCAGAGAGACAGGGTCGACGTGCACGGCAGAAGTCACGTGATCGCACTGATGCAGAGCGTTTCCAGGAGGACGTACCCGCGAGAGGTGCTGGATTCTTTCGGTCTCATGATCGTGGACGAAGCCCACCACGTCTGTGCCGCCCAGCTCTCGCGGTGTGTCACGAAGATTGGCTGCAAGCTTCGTCTCGGTCTCTCCGCGACGCCGGTGCGCAAGGACGGGATGACACAGTTCCTGTTTGACTCCATCGGACCCATCTGTGCCAAGGTCGTGAGAGAGTACGAAGAAGTCTGCGTCGACATCGTCTCCGTCGCCAGCGGTCCGTCCAACATGGTATACATGAGGCGCAACGGAAAGCAGTCGCCCAACATCGCCAGGATGATCAACAATCTGTGCGACACGAGAGACGTCGCCGGTGAGTTCAGGACAAAGCTGGTCGTAAAGGCCGTTGTCCAGGCGCTGACCGAAGACAGGCACGTCATCGTGCTGAGCGACAGAAGGGACCACCTGGAAAGCATGGGGAAGATGCTCTTCGACACTGCTGACGTAGAGGCAGGGTACATGGTCGGTGGAATCAAGCCCGCGGACATTGCGGCCGTGTCAGAGCGCAGAGTCATCCTGGCCACGTACGCCTACTGTAGCGAAGGTCTCGACATACCGTCCCTCGACACCATCGTTTTCGCGACACCGCGAAGCGACATCGTTCAGTGCTGCGGCAGGATTCTCAGGTACCATCCGAACAAGAAGGTCCCGCGTGTCATCGACTTCGTCGACGACGCGCCCGTGTTCCACGGACAGGCTCGAAAGAGAAAGGCTTACTACAACAAGCTGGGCGCTTGCATTTTTCGTTTGGATGAGGAGCTGAAGAACGAACAATCAAGTGCGGTGGAGTCACTCGAACCAAGTTATCCGTTTCACTTTGATTGTTCTTGATTACTTGCTTTCGACGAGCACGCTTGTCGCGTCGTCGTGTTGTTTGGAAATGAATTCTTTCATCTCGGCGATGTCGACGTTCATGATGTGCTTCACCTGGTGCGGACTCAAAAACTCGGATACGATGTTCACGGCGCACATGGCTTTGGAGCTATCTATGAAACTTTGGACGGGATGCTGATCCTGCGTCGATTGTATGCTCGCGCGTGCGGCTTCGCGGAGAAGCTCGGAGTACTTCAGAATATGTTCGCGCGGTAGCTTGGAGCTCTCGTGCGCTCGGACGGACAAGAAGGACGTGACACCGACGAAAACCACAACAATGGTCGACAGCTTCCAGTAGGCCGTGGCGGACCGCTTGTTCATTCGATCCATGATCCTAGTCCGAAGTTTACAGGCAGTTATACTAACACCAATAAATTAAAGCGCAGAAAGCCTTGACGCTGCAGGCAAAGAGTACGGGTTTTTCAAGAGTTTTTTCATCGCCGGGGATGAACCCAGTCGGGCATTAAGGACGTCGCCAAGCTTACGGTCTCTCGTTGTTTTGGATTTTTCCTTCGACCTGGAGCTTGGCTTGTGGGTTTTCCGCGGATTGTGTCGAGAGGGTGAGTAAGAGGAAGATGGAGGAGGGGGAAGCAAACTGTTCATCACGTTGACGTCGACATCGTCACCCAGCCCTCTACGTGATATCATGCCGTGGACATCGAGATTGGCGGCACCCACTCGATTCGTGCCGAGCATGCCCGGTGTCACCAGAATAGGCGCGCGCTCCGATTTTTTGAACACATCGCCTCTCTCGCGTGTCTGCTCCGAAGAAGAAGAAGAAGCGGACGCGGTCGCAGTCGCCGCCACGGAAGAAGCAAACTTGTTGAGACCCTGTCGAATCCCCGAGCTCTCCATCTCGGACAAACGCGTGTCCGTCGCTTCGTGCATGGCCTCGAGGCCACTCGCGCGCTTGGTACCCGCGCCGGGTATGAAAGGCGTGCCGACCAATTCAGACATGCTCTGTGTGGTACGGAACAGGGAGGACGAAGAGGGGGCCGAGTTCGAGCTCCCGACGCTGTGCGCGGCGGACGCCCCGGTGGACACCAGCGCCGTCTTCTCCGCGACGACGACGTTCCGTTCCGCAGGGGTGGTGAACGAAGCGGGGTCGAACGTGACGTGAAGGCCCGTGGAATTTCGAGCTCCCGCGCCGGACTGAACCGTGCCCGTGTCGATGACCGAGCTACTCTTCTTGTTCGCGATGGTTGCCGACACGGGAGGCTTGCTGTCCTTGCGGAGTGCCGACACGTTCTGAGACATCTCGGGTATCATCATCTGTCTGGCGGTCACCTGTTGGTCCTGGTAGTCAGAAGCCTTGGCAATCTTGAAATTGGGGACCACGCGCTGGTCGTAGGTCGCAACAGGATCGTTGTTCAGAGGCACGTGAATCTTGGCATCTCTGTATCCAGACGCGCCGGTGGCGAATCGTTCCCCACCCGTTACGAGAGAAGTGTGTAGGACGTCGAACCTCTCGTCGTGCGCGCCTCGGAATGCCACATTATCGATCGACGCCGACGCTTGCACGGGTGCTCGGACACCCTTTGCCATGTGATCGTCCAGCCGGTAGCCCTCTAGGTGGGACGGCGAGATCTCGAACGATGGGACAGGCGTGGAAGACTGGGGAACACCGACCGCCACGGGAGGTCCAAACGACTCGTGATTGGTCATGGATGCGCGCTGAGTCACCGTTCTGTAGTCGCCCTTCACGTGCTGACCAGATGCTCCCGCAAACGCCCCTCGTGGGCCACCCTCCGATTCAATCGTCGGCTGATCGTTCAATATAAATTTGTGGTATCTTCTGCCGGCACCGATGTGAAAACCGACGGCCGATCCGTTACCCGTAGCTATCTGCTCCACCGGACGATCGAACTGCTTCTCGCTCGTCACGGGGACGGTGCTCGACGCAAAGTCGGACTCCATCTTCTTGATGCGAGTGTTCATGTTGCGTCCAAAAACGTCCTGTGGTCCCGGAATCTCGGACACGATCTCTTCCTTTGGCTTGTACGGGGCGTTCGCCATTCGCATCCATGGTTTCGCGCTGACGCTCGGGTTGGGGTCTTGTGGGTGACTGAACTGTTCGCTGAATCTGGCATCATCATCCCCGACGTCACCGGTGTTGTCCGTTTTCAGTGTTCGTACGCCCAATGGTATCGGTGCCGCGGATGGCCGAGTGGCATTGGTCGGTGCCGTCGGTGCCGTCGGTGCACCGATGAGGCGGAGTGCTGTTTGCTGTTCATATTGTTGGTGCTGCTGTTGCTGTTCATATTGTTGAGGCTGCTGTTGCTGTTCATATTGTTGGTGCTGTTGCTGTTCATATTGTTGATGCGGAAACTGTTGAACGCTTTTACTCTCCTCCGGCGCCTGCGAGACAGTCGATTTGCCCTTCAGTCGCATGTACTGATTGGCAACTAGACCGCATGCAGACAACACCAGGAGTTCCATCTAATACAGTGAATAAATAGTATCTACGCAAAGTCAACATAATATTTTACAATCTACGCGCTCATGCGTCTGGAAGTCCTTTTCAATATCGCCAGTTCCTTCTGCAGCTTGTTAATTTTGGTCTTGGTACCAGAGATCTTCTTCTTACAGGCACCCTTCGTTTTGCAGGTGCAAGAAGACAAGGAGCTTTTCTTTTTTCTCGTTTTCCTTTTCTTGGTCTTTCTCTTCTTCTTTGTACCCGTGGACGACGCCTTGCCTTTCGCCGGCAGCGTCTTGATGCGCTTGGCACTCGCCGACTTGACTTTACCATCTTCTCTGACGTACTTGATCTGGTAGACCATGATTTTCTTGTGACGGTAGAGGTAGATCCTCGTGGGTCGCTTTTTCCTTGCCAACGCCACTCTGGATGCGAGGTGTGCACCTGTTTTGGTCGTGATCCTAGTCTTGCCCTGGGTCGACAATTTCTTTGTGGGGTCGAAGACTGACTTCTTCAGAATGGTGTACGTCTTGGCTTTCGCCGGGGTCGTCTTCTTTTTTGTCGTCGTAGACCTCTTGGATCTTGATGATCGCGGTTTCTTAGAGATGGCCATTTTCGTCATATACTCCATACAAACAAAATATTCCTGACTTTACACAAAACAATGGACCAAACATAACGTCGATTTTTTTTCCACGTAACATTTGTCTCAGAATAAATGTAGGCGAGGTTCAGAACGAAGCAAATGTCTTTTTCAATCCGTGACGGATGCGACGTACGAGGACGTCTCTTTCCTCCGCACGAGATTGGCAAACAAGTTGCGGACATGGAAATGGGTCCGTGGATCTCTTCTCTCGTACTGAAAGCATTGCAGAACGCGCAGTTTGCGACGGACGACTTTATGGGAAAAGTCGACGCCTACGTGTCGATACCAGAACTGATTCAGGCAACGGCGTACTACGCCACCGTCATGGGATACTCCCCCAGCTGGGAATCGGCACCATCGCCAAACTTCGACGACTTTGAAAGGAGGTCGTGTGTGTACAAGGCGGTGATGAAGAAAGTAGACAATTGGTCGACGAGAAAAGGGCAGAAAAAACTCGCGGCTGTCCGAAAGGCCATCAGGGTTAGCGTGACGGACAAGATGACGAGCGTGTGTGGGAGACGAGACCCTCTCGGAGTCTTCGGGCAGACCGACGACGACGTGGCGTCCATCTACAGGGACACCGACCCCAAGAAGATTGTGTGCAAGCTGCATAGGCTGGGAAAGTATGCGGAAAGAGATCCTCGGTACTACATACACATGGTCTACCGTTACTACATGAACGAGTTTCACAAGCAGCTCGCCGCCGCCGACAAAGTGCTGAGATTCCCCCGCTTGCAGAAAGTGATGGACATCAAGCTTTCCGTGGGGTGCACCGGGTCGATACCTCCCGAGTTCAGGTGACTGACAGCGTAGGTTTACTCCCGCCTGTGGTAGCATATTGATGTAAGTTCGACGTACCCCTGCATGTCTCTGCCGCGTCCCGCTG
>JAMASZ010000264.1 GCA_023301585.1 Alphaproteobacteria bacterium
ACTTGTGGGTTCTTCCCAGTTGACGAAGAAACACTTCGTTACTTAACATTCTCTGGTCGCGAACCGCACCGTGTAAAAATCGTTGAGGAATACGCAAAGGCACAAGGCATGTGGCGTGAAGAAGGTCATACACCAGAATTTACAAAAACTTTGTCATTGGAGTTAGCGGATGTTGAACCATCTATCGCTGGACCAAAACGCCCACAAGATAGAATTTTACTTTCTAACGCGGCGAAGGCGTTCTCTGAATTAGAAGTAAGTGGTAAAACTGCAAAAGTTGAAGGTGAAGGCTACGACATCACAGATGGGCACGTGGCGATTGCTGCGATTACTTCTTGTACAAATACATCAAACCCAGATGTTATGGTTGCTGCTGGATTAGTGGCGCGTAACGCGCTGGCAAAAGGATTAAAAGTTCAACCTTGGGTTAAAACATCACTCGCACCTGGCTCACAAGTTGTGACGGAATATCTTGAGAAAGCAAATCTTCAAGATGATTTAGACGCGCTTGGTTTTAACTTGGTTGGCTATGGTTGTACAACTTGTATCGGTAACTCCGGACCTCTTGCAATGCCCATTCAAAAAGCAATTGAAGAAAATGACTTAACTGTTTGTGGCGTGTTGTCTGGTAACAGAAACTTTGAGGGACGTATCTCTCCTCACGTTCAAGCAAACTACTTGGCGTCACCGCCGCTTGTTGTGGCTTATGCGTTGGCAGGTTCTTTGAAGATTGATTTATACAATGACGCTATTGGTCAAGATCAAGATGGTAATGATGTTTTCCTAAAAGACATCTGGCCAAGCAATGCTGAAATTCGTGAGACTGTTGAGCAGTGCTTAACACCGCAAATGTTTACCGATCGTTACGGTGATGTGTTTAAAGGTACAAAAGAATGGCAGGCCATTGGTGGCGATGCTTCTGGTAAAACCTATGACTGGAAACCATCATCGACTTACGTTAAGAATCCACCATTCTTTGATGGTATGACTCAAACGCCAGAGCCGACGAAGAATATCGAAGGCGCGCGGTTGCTTGCACTATTAGGCAGAAGTGTAACAACTGACCACATCTCACCAGCAGGTGCGATTAAGAAGGACAGCCCTGCAGGTTCTTACCTACAAGAACATCAAATCTCTGCAAAAGACTTCAACTCTTACGGTTCACGCCGTGGTAATCACGAGGTAATGATGCGTGGAACATTTGGTAACATTCGTATCAAAAACTTACTTCTTGATGATGTTGAAGGTGGTTTCACAAAATACATCCCAACAGGTGAGCAAATGAGCATCTATGATGCCTCTATGAAATACCAAGAAGCGGGAACACCATTAATTGTTATCGCTGGTAAAGAATACGGTACAGGCTCTTCACGTGACTGGGCGGCCAAAGGAACAATTCTTCTAGGTGTTAACGCTGTTATCGCCGAAAGCTTCGAACGTATTCACCGTTCTAACTTAGTTGGTATGGGCGTACTGCCATTATGTTTCAAAGACGGCGTAACGCAAGAATCTTTAAACTTAGATGGTTCAGAAACATTTGATATTTTGGGGATTGATGGCGACATTACACCACAACAAGATGTGACCTTAACAATCACGCGTGCTGATGGTTCTAAAGAAGACGTGGCACTGATGTGTCGTATCGATACCTTAGACGAAGTAGACTACTACCGTAATGGCGGAATTCTACACTACGTGCTGAGAGACTTAGCGGCTTAAACAATCCAGTCAGTATCGTCTAAAGCACCCTCATCAATCATTTGCTTGATGAGGGGCTTCAGCGCTTGCGTGGCGAAATCCTCTGCCTTGTTGACCATTTGTTGGAAGGTCGGGCGGTCAGGGCGATAATTCACGTGGAATTGGTTCTCGTAGTTGTTAATGGCACGGTTTAGATTGCCTAAACGGTTCTTCGCTTTGCCATGTTGTTTGTCTTCGTCTGAGTATTTTTCAATTAAACGATATTGCTGTTTCCTGTTTAACATACCAACTTTAAATGCCAATTGTGTGGCTTCTAAAAATGCTGCAGCAACCGTTAAGGTTGTGTGCGCATGTATTTGTGCGTCGCTGTTGTCGTTTGGACGTGCGGTGTAGTTAAATGTTGTCGCACCATCTGGCGTTCTAATGATAATTCCGCATTTGGCTTCGTCTTCTTTGCAGGACACAACGAGGGCTACGTTTGAATCATAATTGATATGGACTTTCTTACCAGCTTTTTCGAATGCTTCTTCTGCAAACTCTACTGATTGTGAATAGGCTTGGTCGTTATGGGCATCGCATTGTTCAATAATATCTAAAAATGGGTGGTGTTCACCACTGTCAAAAATGATACGCCCTTTGTGATAAATCGCACCCCAAATTTCTGGGTTCCAATTTTTTTCATAGCCTTTAATGACATTGCCCCAAATTGTTTTCCACGAAATTGGGTTTGCACGGTTAACAATTGACCCGCGTTCGTAAAATTCTCGTGTAATTGCTGCGGATAATCGCGCGCAACTATGCATGTTGTGGGTGCGGACAATAAATGTTTCATTATCAGTGCCGTCTTCGCTTATCAACGAAAGTGCGATGCGGTTGCTCATCGCCGTGATGGGCAAGGTTCTTCTGCCATCTTCGGAGTCTTCAATCTCCTCGATAACAAATTTTTCGCGCAATAATGAAGTTCTTAATTCAGACATAACGAATTATACTATCACAACATTATAAAGGGTTGAATATATTAATTAGTTAACCGTTATATTTTCATAACTTTATTGGGTAAATTAGCGCTTTATAAAGCATTCTAACTGTTTTATATCTTGAATAACGAATAATTAAACAGCCATAGGAATAGATATGAGTAAGAACACAAAAATGATTATAACCTTTGCAGCCGTAATTTTATTGGCGCTAGCAAGTTACTTATATCAAACAGTTCCTGAGGAATCTGAAATTCACACAGTCGCAATGAAAAATAATCAGGGCGTTCAAATCGGTAGTGTTAAATTAAGTGAAACCAAAGCAGGTGTTTTACTAGGGTTGGAAATTTCTGGCTTAACCCCTGATGGTGAACACGCAATTCATATTCACGAAAAAGGTGATTGCACACCGACTGACACCTTTAAAAATGCAGGTGGTCATTATAACCCAATGGAAAAAAGTCACGGCATGAAACACCCAGAGGGAAAACATGCTGGCGACATGCCAAACTTGAAACCTAATAAAAAGGGCGAAAGCGAAACACAAGTTTTAAACACGCAAATCACGCTTGGGTCTTCAACGGATAAGCAAGCGACCGTTTTTGATGAAGATGGTTCCGCCATAGTTATTCACGCTGGCGCAGATGACCATATGTCACAACCATCAGGCGCAGCAGGTGCGCGCATTGCTTGTGGTGTAATAACTAAATAATTTTATGACTTAGTAGGGATGTTTTTCATCATTAATGGTTTTTCACACCAGTCCTTGGCGACGGTTTTATAGCCGCGCTTAGAGTAAAAATCTTCGTAATTTTTCGTGATAAGAACAAAACTTCCTGCTTCATTGTTCCAAAATTTTTTTTGACAAAAATTTTCGCAATATTTCAACAAGGCTTCACCTAATCCTTGTTGATGGTAATCAGGATGAACACAAAGCCAAGCAATGCCACGTACTTTTGGTCCGAAATATGAGATGCAGGATTGAATAGTGCCCACAACAAGCCCATCCGCAGTTTTAGCGACTAAGTTTAGAGGTGGATAGGGTGTGTCTGTTAAATGTAATGCAAAATCAATTTCTGCGCAGGCACGATTATCTTCCCCTAAAGACCTCGCGCAAACATCTGCAGCAGCTTTAATGTCTTGTTTAGTGACAATTTCAATCTTGTAATTCATTAAGGTTTTAAAATTGCGCGAGCGCTAACGGAGAGGCTAATGGTCGTTTCACCAGCTTCTGCAACGGGCGCTGCCATGTCTGCAACGGCTCCTTGCATTTCCATCATGTTAGAACGTCCATAGTTTCTAATTTGTTGGTAAGGCACGCCGCCAGTTTGCACGTTAACATCACGCAATTCCGCTGTTGATTTACCAAGCGCTTTTGCGGCGCGATTGGCACGCATCTGAAGTTGTTTTAACGCATCTTCCATTAAGCTGTCTTGAACACTTACTGATGTTTTTGGGTCTAACATATAAGATAAACCATTCATGTTTAACTTCATGTCCTGAAGTTTGCCAGAAAGTTTAAGCAAGCTTTCCGCGTCTTTTGATTTAAGCGTTAATGATTGTGAAGCACGCCATTTCTTTTCTTTCGTGCGCGGGTCAGTGTAGTCGTATACTTGGTATGAACCAGTACTCACTTTAACCGTATCAACTTTCTTGGCAGTTGAAATAGCTTCTTTCATAATTTTATTTACTTCATCTTGAAGCGCGCGTGGACCTTTGTTGGTTGCTTGGTAACTTAGGTTAGCAACAAGTAAGTCTTGCTCGACATCACGACGCTCCGTTGCAGAGATATTTAAAATCACCTGACCGTCTGGCATTGATAAAATTGGATCTTCCATTTGCGCATTCGCTTTATGGGCGGTAACGGGTAGGGCAATTAGTATTAATAATAATGATGAAATAACTGTGCGCATGATGGACTCCTTTTAAATAATGATGATGTGATTATAAGGACTTAGGCACGTTAACACCATCTTTTTTCACTTTTTTCGAAGGGTAGGGCATAAGCTCTCCGTATTACCCTTATAAGCCTGAACATTTAGGCATTACAAAAAAGAGGAATGAATAATGATACGTAAACTACTTTTAATGACATCGTTAATGGCACTACCGATGGTAAGCGCAGGTGATGCACAGGCGCGCGAATATTGCCGTGAATACACCAAAACAATCTATATCGGTGGTAAAGCCGTTGAGGGCTATGGCACAGCCTGTCGTCAAGAAGATGGCGCTTGGGAAGTCTCACAACTCGAAGGTCCTGATAAGGCAAAAACCAAAGTGCGTGAATATATCGTCGATGATTTACGTGACCAAGGGGCGCGCAATATCGTAATTTTGAACGAACGCCGTTACGTACCGACAACGACACGTGTTGTGCCTTACCACAATGGTGTGCGCCAAAGTCGCTACCACAACTATCGTCATGCAAATTACGGGTATAAGCACAGTAAGAAGCATTACAAGAAAGCGAAGAATTATAAGAAGCATAGTTCTAAACACAATTACAGCCATAAACCTAAAGAGGGCTTTAGCATTAGCTACTATAACCGCTAAACACTCTCTGCTAAGAACCCCCAACGGAACCTCGCCTATATATTTAGGCGGGGTTTTGGCGTGATTGGAATTTCAAATACACTAGGCTCAATAGGGCGCCGACGGCGTTGCTGACGAGGTCCCAGCCGGTGTTTTCATACCCACCGACATTAGTGTTGGCGATGCTTATGACTGCGACGAATTCAATCAACTCGTTCAGCGCACCTAGCCCCATCGCCATAAAGAACAGTGCAAAGCCGACAGGCACGTTGAGTTTCAATACAGCCAAGTAGTTCGCCTTCAGATGTGCGCTTAATGCCTCAAACGCGGCAATCAAGGCGACGCCAAAGCCAAAGGCGTGGACAAGCTGGTCGTATTTCGGCAACCACGCATGTGGTTTGACGTTATAGAGGACAGGGTTGTCGATATCCAAAATCGTCCATGACGCTGGCACAGGCACCAAGCCCCCCGCCAGATGAATGAACCCCCAAAAGGCAAGCCCGCCAAGTACGACGTGGCTGAACTGCACGCGCTTATCCATGAATACGATGACCGCGATAATGACCATCATGGTGAGTTCGTAATACAGGAACTCCGCATTGTTACTGCGTAACGCCACCAGCAGGAACGCTATCATGTAAGTGATAACGGCGAGGGTGTAGGGGCGCATGCGTGGGGTCAATATGTACATCGTTAACCAGTTTACAGCCATTAGGCGGTGTTGTAACGCATTTTTATGCTCTGTAAGCCATTGAACCAAAAGGCTAATCTGAGTTACTCAGTTCGTTCCACCATTTCAGCTGTCTATAAAACAGTGATTTGTCTCTTTTAAGCGCATCTGTGGTGTTGATGGGGTGAGTATAGCACGGAAAGGGTTTCGCGTGGTGTTATTTAGGGGATTAAAATTAGCTCATTACCGCTCACGTCATATTCTTTATCTACTTTAAAAGTTTTATGGGCGATAGGGTTTTTCGCGTGGGGGTTATGTATGAAGTACATATCCGGATTTATTTTATGGAGCGTTTTGTGAAACGGATTTACCATTGAAAAAATAATGCCACTTATGTCGCTATTGTGGTCTTGTAAAAACAAGTCTTTGGTTATTTTTATTTCTGCATCAAACGACCAGAGTAAGGAGCCGTTAATTGCAATGACAAAGGAATCCGTTTCTTGGATTACGCCTTTTTCTCTGTGTTTTAAAAACTGCTTTTTCTTTGCGTCTATCGCGCTTGAAAGGCGTAATGCGGGTTCGTCACAGGACGCGTTTTTTTCTGGGGCGGTGGCTTCAACCCAGACGGTGTCATTGATAAGGAAATCTAGGCAGTCGCTTGGTATTTTGACGTTTACCCCTTGGGAGGATAGTAAGTCGAATAAATACATCTCCCAGTAGCGTTGTTGAATTCTGGAGGTGTTCTTACTTTTGATTGTTTTTAATATTTGTCTTTTTTCTGGGGTGAGGGACGAAAAATATTTCCATAGGGTTGTGAAGTCCTTAATGAACACTTCTTTTTCTTCATCAGAAAAATTTTTAAACGTTGAAATATAAGATTTAATATAATCGTGCATCTTCACTAATCGCTAAATAATTAACATCGCTTTCTTCTCGTCGCGTAATTATGACGTTGATGGGGTGAGTATAACATGGACTTATATTTACTAAGAATAACTATTATTATTCGTTTGATTAATTATTCAAAAAAGTTATTTTTAATAGAGTTAGGAAAAATATCTATGGCTGCACAGAAAAAAGTAAAAAAAAATAATAATGCTAATCAAGCAATATATAAGCGTAATTTAAGTATTGGTTCCCCAGATGCTGAAACAGACATGGAGTACTTAAGTACTTGTTTTTACGAAACTGAAGACGTTGCTACTTTATTAGAAACTGAAAAACCAGAAAGAATCATTGTTGGTAGGACTGGTGCTGGAAAAACAGCGCTATTAAAAAAAAATACATAATGAAAAAGAAAATTCAATACTTTTATCACCTGAGGATTTTTCATTTAAATATCTTGCAGATTCTTCTGTAATTAAGTTTTTTGAAAGTGCGGGCGTTAATTTAAATATATTTTACCTTCTTTTATGGAG
>JAMASZ010000265.1 GCA_023301585.1 Alphaproteobacteria bacterium
CGTATGAGCGCGTTCATTATTCATTGCGGGTATAAGCTTCAATGCAGCGTCGATGCTACCTAATACTGTTGGTGGTAACGCGGTAGCGTAAATAAGACCGCTACATTTATTAGTAAGGTATTCTTTTAAGATTTTGGAGCAAGCGACATAGGCACCAAATGAGCCAAAAGCCTTGCTAAACGTTCCTATTACAAGATCTGCTTTTAAAGCAATTCCCTGTCCCTGTTTACCCATTACGCCTGTTGAATGCGCTTCGTCTACGATTGTAAAGCAGTTGTGTTTTTTAGCGAGAATGTCAATTTCGTCAAGTGGCGCTATATCACCATCCATACTGAAAACGCTCTCAGTGAGAATAAATTTTTGTTGGTTAGAGTCTTTGTTATTTACTAACAACTCTTCCAAATGCGCCATGTCGTTATGGCGGTATCTAATTTGTTTTATCTTTGCTGCAGCACAACCTAAATGCATGCTGGCATGATTTAACTTATCGGTAAAAACAAGAGGTTCACCATTTAACGCGTCTTTATCAAAAAGGGCAGGAAGAACAGAAGCATTCGCTTGAAAACCTGATGCCATGACGATAGCGGCCTCTTTGTTTTTAAACTGAGCGATATCATTTTCCAATTTAGAAAAAATATCAATATTGCCGGTGACTAATCGTGATGCGCCACAGCCAACACCGTACTCTTGCGCCCATTTTTGTGCGTTTTCTATAAGTTCTGGGTGCTTGCTTAATCCGAGATAGTCATTACTGGAGAAGTTAATATATTCTTGATTGTGACTCTTTATAAGGCGTGATGTAGGACGCTCAATATCGGTTAATTCGCGCAGTAAATTGTCTTTACGGCGGTCTTGAATAAATTGCTGATAGTGGCGTTCAACATCTTGCATAACCCTGTAATAATGCCCTATAGTCGAAAAATCAATTAACATATGGATTTTTAAGCTATGACACAGGTAGAACTACGCCATAACTGGCAAACACAAGAAGTTTTGGATATTTTAGAAGCACCGCTAATGGAGCTTTTATACCGTGCGCAAGGCGTTCACCGTGAGCATCATGAAGATAACACCGTACAATTAGCGAGCCTTTTAAGCATTAAAACAGGTGCGTGTCCTGAAGACTGTAAATATTGCCCCCAAAGCGCGCATTACGCGAAGAAAACAGGGTTGAAAAAAGAATCCCTAATGGATGTAGATGCTGTTCTGGAAAAAGCACAAATTGCCAAAGAAGCAGGCGCTAGCCGTTTTTGTATGGGCGCTGCGTGGAAACAGGTTCGTGAGGGCGAAGATTTTGACAAAGTTATTGATATGGTCAAGGGCGTTAAGGAGATGGGCATGGAAGCTTGTGTAACGTTGGGTATGTTAACGCAAGATCAAGCTGACCGTTTAGCAAAAGCTGGATTAACCGCTTATAATCACAACCTTGATACGTCTCCTGAATTTTATAAAGAAATTATCACAACGCGGACCTATCAAGACCGTTTAGATACATTGGACTGTGTTCGTAAATCTGGTGTGACAGTTTGTAGTGGTGGTATTATTGGCATGGGTGAGACCATGACTGACCGTGCGCGTATGTTGGAAATTTTAGCTAACTTAGATCCACACCCAGAGAGCGTGCCGATTAACGCACTAGTTCCAGTAAAAGGCACACCAATGGGTGACCGTGAGCCAGTTGATCCGCTAGAGTTAGTAAAAATGGTTGCTACAGCTCGTATTGTGATGCCAAAGACACGTGTTCGTTTATCTGCTGGTCGTGAGATTCTAAACCGTGAAGCACAAATACTATGCATGATGGCAGGAGCTAATTCAATTTTCTATGGTGAGAAGTTATTGACGACAGCCAATAATGACACTGATGAAGACCAAAAAATGATTAAAGATGCTGGCTTACAAGTTGCTTAAAATTAAGCTCTTAATCGTCGTCAAATATATCTAACAACGCATCGTTAATTTCATTAACGGCTTTCAATGTTGAGACATTTGCCTTGTAGGCAGTTTCAGCGAGTTTTAGATTTATTGCTTCTTCAGCCAAATTTACATTGGATGAGCCGACCAATCCCTCCGAATTTGCAAAAGGGGAATTGGGAGCAAAGCTCTCAATGATACCTGGTGATTTAGGGATAACACCACTTTGCACGCCACCAGTTTCTAAGCTGCTTTGTGCTGTTTCTAGAGCGCCTACGGCGGTGCTATCTTCCAATGAGCTTGTTGTTGTGCTGTTGGCAATATTGGACGCTGCTGTTTCTACTTGTCTAGAGGCGGCGTTTAATCCCGATAGTGCTGTTGATGTAGCGTCAATCATAACTATAGTATATCATAAAAACTGTTAAAAACGCCTTTAAATATGGGAAATATCAATGTCACCTCGTTTTTTTATTAATTTATTGATTTTATTATGCTTTTTTACTGCTGTGGGTGCTGAATATGCCTCTGCGGACACTAAAAAATGGACGAATCAATGGAGTAAACGCCATCAAAGCTATGTGAAGGGTACAAAATACCAGCCATATTTAGAAGAACAGCGCCATGTTCAAATCCCTCAATGGGACCATAAAGAGTGGTATGCGGAAGATTGGTTTGCTCAGAAAGACTCTGATTCTTTAATTCGTGGCTTTTATGAAGCTGATATTCTGTGGGACCAAACGACTCAAAAACCCAAAAAAGATGAAGAGGGTTATCCTATTCTTGTTGTAGGACCTAATTTTTACCGTTTGTCAGGCTATGATAAGCGTCGTGTAAGTTACGTTGTTGATCGTGCTCATAATATTACAGATAGCAAAAAAGATGGTTT
>JAMASZ010000266.1 GCA_023301585.1 Alphaproteobacteria bacterium
GGGCAAAAATACATTGTTGTTGAACGTGGTGCTGGCGCAAATTCACGTCAGGCTATGTTGGTTTCTGGTAACCGTGCTTTAAAGTTAGGGCGTTATGCCTCAGCAGTAGAAATTTTTGAGAAGCTTTACAAGAAAAACCCGAGAGATAGGTCCGTTCTTATGGGGTTGGCTGTTGCACAACAAAACAGTGGAATGAGAGAGTCTGCAATTACGACTTATGAAAGGCTTCTACACATTCAGCCTAAGAACAAAGACGCTTTGGTTAACCTTATGGGCTTAATAAAAGATTCAAACCCTTCAATGGCTATGCGACGTTTGACTAAGTTACAAAACAGGCACCCTAATGATCCAGGCTTAGCGGCTCAAATCGGCTTGGTTAGTGCTGAGATGGGTAATGTTGATGACGCGCTTCGTTATCTGGGTATGGCAGCAAGTATTGAGCCTTCTAATGCGGGGCACCTATACAATATGGCGATTGTAACAGATCGAGCGGGCGCACACACGGACGCAATCTCGTTATATGAGCAAGCGTTACAAATTGATGTTTCACACGGTTCCTCACGTTCCGTTCCTCGTGATTTAATATATGATCGCTTGGCAGAACTGCGTCGCTTGTAATTGTGGCTTAACCAATCATTGATGGTTGAGTATTACTTCTTTTTAGTTTCTTTTTTTGTTTTTGGACTAATGTTTGGCAGTTTTGCTACGGCGTTAGCTCACAGGGTTCCTATGGGAAAAAATTGGGGCGTTAGTGGTGCAAAAGATGTTAATGCTCGCCGCTCCTCATGTCCAAAATGCAATCACTTCTTGGGTGTCTTGGATTTAATGCCGCTATTTTCATGGATATTTACTGGCGGAAAATGCCGCCATTGCAAAGAACCAGTTTCAGTTATGTATCCCTTAACGGAGCTTGTGACAGCCCTTCTATTTGTTTGTATTTTTTTGGTTTTTGGTGTGAGCGTTGGGGCGGTAGTGGTTGCTATCGCTGTGCCTTTTATGATGGTGCTAATTCTGATTGATTTAAAATATAAAATATTACCTAACCAAATAACGTTATTACTGGGAGTGATAGGGGGCGTATATGTCGTAACTTTATTGCACGGCTCCGATGACAGAATGTCTATTATTCAGAACCACTTGTTTGGTTTTCTTGTTTTCCCACTTTTGATATGGGGGGTAGGGAAGGTGATGACTTTTGTTTTGAAAAAGCCTTCACTGGGCTTTGGTGACGTTAAGTTATTTGCTGTCTGTGGATTGTGGTGTGGTTTTTCATATTTGCCTTACGTGTTAATATTGTCAGGCGTGTTAGGAGTGATCTTTGGTGTTTGCTGGTCTTTCTTTAAGAAAGAAGATGCTTTTCCTTTTGGGCCAGCCATTATTATTTCATTATTTATTAACATTTTAATGCAAAATTTAGATGTAGAACTATTAACGCTATTAGGTTGACCGATTTACAGTTATGGCTCAAACTATGTAAGTATTTTTTAATATAAGATTCTCTGATAAAGGAGGGGACATTGGACTTAACGCAACTTTTGGCATTCGCCATGCAAAACAATGCTTCTGATTTACATTTAAGTGCTCTAAATCCACCGATTATTCGTGTGAATGGTGAGCTTAAACGTGTGAAATCTGAAGCGTTAACAAGTGATGAGATTAGGTCGATGTTATACTCTGTAATGTCAGAGGAACAGCGTGCTGTTTACGAAAAAGATTACGAAATTGATATCGCTATTTCTTTTGGTGAGAAGGCGCGTTTCCGTGTGAACGCCTTTAACATGCGTAATGGTGCGGCGGCTGTTTTTAGAACAATTCCTTCTGATATTCCGACAATGGATGAGCTAAGCTTGCCACCGGTTATGCGAAAGTTCGCTGAATTGGAAAAAGGTATTGTTTTGGTTACGGGTGCAACGGGTAGTGGTAAATCAACCTCACTTGCGGCAATGATTAACCATATCAATATTCATAAGCGTAAGCATATTTTGACGATTGAAGATCCGGTTGAATTTTTCCATACCTCTAAGAAGGCGTTGATTAACCACAGGGAGTTAGGGCGTGATACACACTCATTTAAAAACGCTCTGAAAAGCGCATTGCGTGAAGATCCTGATGTTATCCTAGTTGGAGAGATGCGTGATTATGAAACAATTTCATTAGCGTTAACCGCTGCTGAAACGGGTCACTTGGTGTTTGGTACATTGCACGCAAACACTGCTAGTAAAACTGTCGATCGTATTATTGATGTGTTCCCGACAGGGGATAAAGAGATGGTGCGTGCTATGCTTTCAAGTTCATTGGAAGGGGTTATTGCTCAAACACTTTTGAAGAAAGCTGATGGTAGTGGTCGTGTTGGTTGCTTTGAGGTTCTTGTCGGTACAAATGCTGTTCGAAACCTTATTCGTGAAAATCAAGTACCTCAAATTTATTCAATGATGCAGACAGGTTCTCGTTATGGAATGATTACCATGGAAGAGGCTATTAACAACTTACTTCAACAAGGTGTCATTACCCCAGAGGCTGCTCAGGCTACGCTGATGAAGGCTAGTGACGAGGTTATGGTTGGTAAAGATGGCTTGTCTGAAGGTGAAAACACTCAATCTCAACCTGCGCCAACACCTGCAAAGACGGATGATCCCTCTGCCCCTAAGTCTGGAAACGGCGAAGAAGAGGGCTATTCCTTTTGAGTGACGCACCAATTGCATTTTTATACCTGACGCAGATGAATGAGCGTAGTGCAAGTGACTTGTACTTGACTGTTGGTCATCCTCCAACGTTGCGTATTGATGATGAATTGCAATCAATAACCACGGAACCTTTAACGGTAGAGGATGTTAATGAGGTTATTCACAGTATCCTTACAACAAAGCAACGTAGAGACTTTGAAGTTAATTGGGAATTAAACACCTCCCTGGACATGGGGGAACATGGGCGCTTTCGTGTAAATATTTTAAAGCAGCGTCAGAATCCTGGGTTAGTTATCAGACGAATTGTTTCTAAAATCCCAGAGATTAGCGATCTTTTGCTTCCGCCCATATTAGAAAAATTATGTTTAGAGAA
>JAMASZ010000267.1 GCA_023301585.1 Alphaproteobacteria bacterium
CTGATGATTATTAAAACTTTCTTTCGATGAAAAAACCTCTGATACATCAAAACGGTCCTTGGTATCTTGTGACGGCGTAACAGAAAATTTTTCACAGCCCTGTTCTTTAAGCGTCAATTCAACATGAACCTTTAACGCCTCTTCAACTTCTTTATATTGGTCTTCAGGTACATCAATATAACCATCTAAATAAATTTTACCCATAATCAATCCACTTCCGTCCCGCCACCAAGTGTGACTTTCAAGCCATCAAGTTCTTCGCTCATGATAATCTGACAACTAAGCCTAGAATTATCGCGGACGTCGATTGCCTCGTCCAGCATATCTTCTTCTTCATCAAGCATATCAAATAACTTATCTTGCCACGCTTCATCAACATAGACATGGCAGGTTGCACAACAACACGCGCCACCGCATTCTGCCTTAATAGGCAAACCATAATCTTTAATAATTTCCATGAGGCGCCAGCCTTCCAGCGCTTCTAACGTATGGGTTTTACCGTCCATATCTGTGACATGAATTTCCATTGAGATTACTACTTATCTTCGGCTGGGTTTTTTAATTGGAACAGCCCCATAATCGCATAAGCCATGGCGGCGGTAACAAGCATATTTTTAACTGTATCTATTACCACGCGTACGATTGTCACAGAAATCTCTGTTGCCATCGACATTGCCTCAGGGGCATTATTAGGTCCAATAATTGCTGTTGATAAAAACTGCATCAAAATCATCGCAGGAATAAAACATAAAATCCAAAGCCCAATCATGCGCATCGTGATTGAAATTTTCTGAACTTTTCTCAGGTAATAAATCGGCGCTACATTTAACGCGAGTGGAATATAAAACCACACATACCTAAACAAGAATAATGACATGATAGATAGAAACAATCCTGCCATTGCTGATTCTGGAGGAACTTCTTCTGGTTTCACGCCCAAAGGAATAAAATACATAAACAAAGTGAAAAATCCTGCCATTGCAAAATTCACCAAAATAAAACAAACCGTTCCACTCAACACACCGCGCGCACGTTCATGTAACATTAGAATATCTGACTTCGTATCACCACTTGGCTTAAACGGCCAGCGCTGCCCCAGCACAATAAACCGTGCCAAATGCGCTAACAACCAACCTTCAGTAAAATATGCAGGGAACATAACCAATGCTTGGCGAATGATGTTATTACCATCGACATACTCCAACGTAATAAACACACAAATCATTTTCACAACTAATGGGACAATAGCCATTTTTGCTAAATAGACACGCTCTTCCCAGATAGTGGTATAAGCCTTGCTCGCAGATTCTATGATATCAAAATGGGACATATATATAACTTAATCAGCTTTCTCATTAACACCAAGTTTTTCCTGCAATGACGAGGAAGACGTTGTGTATTGAAACCTTAATTTCTTGTCTGGAAATATGATACGAAACGCTTCTTGCGCCATTAACGCCGCTTCATGGAAGCCTGACAAGATAAGCTTCAACTTACCCGGATAATGATTAATATCCCCAATCGAGAAAATTCCAACCTCACTGGTTTGGAATTTTTCCGTATCAACGGGGATTAAATTTTCATGTAGGTTCAAACCAAAATTAGCAATTGGTCCCAACTTCATCGTTAACCCATAAAACGCCAATAACGTATCACATTCAATTTGATACGGCTCTTCGCCTTTGCGTTGTGCAGTCACACCATTGAGTTGACCATTATCGCCATGCAGTTCAATAATATTTGCCACATGCAATTTCATTTTTTCATCCGCAATCAACTGATGCATTTTACTAACACTATCAGGCGCTGCACGGAAATTATCACGACGATGGATAAGCGCCATAGAGCTTGCGATTGGTTGTAAATTATTCGTCCAGTCCAGCGCAGAATCACCACCACCAGCAACTAAAATGTTTTTACCTTCAAATACTTCGCGTTTACGCACAGCATAGAAAACTGACTTACCCTCATATTGGTCAATATTTGGAATAGATGGTTTTTTCGGCATGAACGATCCACCACCCGCTGCAATAATAATTACAGGTGCTTCAATAACCAACCCTTGGTCGGTTGTCATTTCCCAATTGCCGTTTTCAAGCTTGGTCAAGCTCTCGGTCATATGATTAAAATGGAATGTCGGCTCAAACGGTTTAATCTGTTCCATCAGGTTATCAGTCAGTTCCTGACCTGAAATCTCTGGAAACCCTGGAATATCATAAATCGGTTTTTCAGGGTAAAGCTCTGCACATTGTCCCCCTGGACGATCAAGAATATCAACCAAATGCGCCTTAATATCCAATAAACCCAGCTCAAACACAGCAAAAAGCCCCACGGGACCTGCGCCAACGATGATTGCGTCTGTAGTTTGTCGTTCAAATTCACTCATAACGCGACTAGCTTTAACGCTTATTGGGCGCAATTTCAACCGTTTCATCTTGTGTTTTTTGTGTAATTATGTTAAATATAAACCATGCAATTACCGGCTATACATGTCCTGCGATACAACGTCTACCTCCCAGCAGACGATGTAAAAACCATTCAAAAGCTTCTTGGCAAGAATACGCCCCAAGAAGCTGGGCTTCGCGCTGTCGAACAACAGCATGACAGCTTAGTTGACCAAATTGGGCAAGAAAACAAAAATGATGCTGATATTGGAAATTTGTCAGACCTAACAAAAGATTTGTGGTCGGACGCGGAAGATTTAGGACGCGTAGAAGGTGAATTAATATCAAAAATTGTCACTTCCATAAAAACTGCCCTAAGCTCAGAATTTTTAAAACAAAATGTAATCCCTGTTGATGGGCATGTTGTCTTACCTGAAATCTATGAGGGCGACGCTAGTATATATCCAGATGAAGAGTCATGGGGTAATTACGATCATTGCAAAGTAATCGCCCTTAGGAAAATGCACGCGGGCGAAACGTCTCTATCGCTAGCGAACGAAGATGCACCAGCAATGCGTTCTGATAAAACTGTTGCCGTTAGCTTTTATCAAGTACAAGCTTTCATCAACGGGCAGACCATGCCCCTGATGGAAGAAGGGCAAACCTACATCACATTTCCTAAAGATGCTGAACGTGAATTACTCATTCCACTAGACATTACAAAACGTATGGGCAATCGCGACCAAATGATAAACCCCGCAAAACAAGCGCAATATCAACAAAGCGCCATCATGGGTTATGCAGATAACACCCCAACTCCAAAACCTGACACCTCACGAAGTCCCGAAAAACCTCAGTAAAATAGGAAAACAAACCTATCTCTTTAAAGCCTCTTATGTTACCCTAAGCCATGATTTATCTTTGGTACAAGGCACAGGACATTTTATCTTCACGGAAGCCCTTACCCAAAATCTCGTTACATACGAACTAATGGATTTATTTTTCAAAAACAATGCGATAGAGTTTTCTCGACCAAACTCAGACGAACGAACTAATGGATTTCAAGCATCATGACCTTAGCCCCGCATAAACCCATCATCAACTGGCTCTACCTTTCCGCTTTCATGGTATTTGCGATGGCGGTTATTGGGGCGGTTACGCGTTTAACGGGTAGCGGGCTTTCCATGGTTGAATGGCGTCCTTTAATTGGTACGCTCCCTCCCTTAAATGCAGAGGAGTGGGCGCGCGTTTTTACCCTTTACCAGCAATCACCTGAATACCAGAAGGTCAATGCAGGCATGAGCATCGATGAATTCAAGAGCATCTTTTTCTGGGAATGGTTCCACCGTCTTTGGGGACGCTTAATCGGACTAGTCTACGCGCTACCACTTCTATACTTTTGGATACGCAACAAAATTCCTGAAGGGTACAAGCTGAAACTCATCATTGGATTATTACTTGGTGCCTCCCAAGGATTGATGGGTTGGTATATGGTCAAGAGCGGTTTAGTCGACCGCCCAAGCGTCAGTCATTTCCGCCTTGCCGCACATTTAGGCTTAGCCGCAATAATTTTTTGCTACCTTCTATGGCTTGCCTTCTCTATACGCAACGCTTCAAAGGGCGTTGTAACTTTCTGTCTAAAACGTCACGGCTGGATTGCTTTTGGCTTTACTTTTATCACGCTCATATGGGGCGCTTTCGTTGCAGGGTTAGACGCAGGGCTTGTCTATAACAGCTGGCCTATGATGGGACCTCACTGGGTTCCACCAGAGCTAACAAGCCCGCTCAGCATACTAGTCGAGCCTGTCAGTGTTCAGTTCTTCCATCGTTGGATTGCCATTGCGACAGCATTTTTCGTCCTGACATTTGCAGTGCGTATCAAGAGATTCCCCTTGGCTGGCGCCGTACTCCTACAAGTAGGTTTAGGCATTTCCACCCTCATCACCCAAGTAGCAATTCCCCTCGCCGCCATGCACCAAGCGGGCGCATTTATATTATTGGGAACATTGGTTTATTACTTATCACAATATCAGTATTGTAATACCTGTTTGGTAAAAAAACCGCTAAACCTCAAAAGCTAACACGCTATCTGAACCATTCGTAACCGCACGAACATACCCATTAATCATGGGCATTAAATGTTCTGCATAAAATTTAGCTGTGTTGATTTTATTTTCCAAAAATTTCTTATCGCCCTGACCTTCATTGATTAATTTTTTAGCAACCATCAATGATTTTGCCATCATCACGCCACCGGCCATTAAAGTAAAAGCTTTTTGGTAGGGAACAGAGCTGGCTGAAATTTCCTCTAATTGTTGATTTTTAGCTTGCTCAGAAATCCAATGAGTTGCTTCAGCTATAGACTGAATTGCTCGGTCTAATGCATGGCGCATTGGCAAAATATCCTGCGCTGGCATCGCATCTAAATCACGTAAAACATTTTCTGCTTCCCTAAGATAAGATTTAACAGCAGCACCTTTATCACGAATAGTTTTTCTAAATGCTAAATCAGCAGCCTGAATACCATTGGTGCCTTCGTAAATTGGTAAAATACGCGCATCACGATAATATTGCGCCGCGCCTGTTTCCTCAACAAAGCCCATACCGCCATGGATTTGAACGCCAGTCGAGGTCACTTCCAGTGACATATCTGTACCACCTGCTTTTACAATTGGTGTTAGTAAATCAACCTTAGCTTGAGCATATTCGTTACCGTTATTTGCTAAATCTAACGCTAATGCCGCTTCGTAACTTAGTGCGCGTAACGCTTCAATTTGGGTCTTCATTGATAACAACATACGTTTCACATCGGCGTGTTCAACAATTTCAACTTTAGTAGATTTATCTTTTAACGATGCTCCCTGTACACGGTCTTGTGCATAAGCAAGCGCATGTTGGTATGACCGCTCCGCAATTGCAACACCCTGAAGCCCAACAGAAAGACGCGCATTGTTCATCATCGTGAACATATATTTCAGACCTTCGTTTTCTGCACCAACCAAATATCCAGTCGCACCACCATTATCACCGAACTGCATCGTACAAGTTGGTGAGGCATGAATACCTAATTTATGTTCAATCCCCGTACAGATTAAATCATTACGCGTGCCATCGGCTAAAAACTTAGGAACGATAAATAAGGATATCCCTTTCACCCCTTCTGGAGCATCAGGTGTACGCGCAAGCACAAGGTGGATAATGTTTTCCGCCATGTCATGCTCACCATAGGTGATATAAATTTTCTGACCAGTTACTTTGTAACTACCATCATCTTGCGGATCAGCTTTTGATTGGATAGCAGATAAATCTGAGCCCGCTTGTGGTTCGGTCAAGTTCATCGTTCCTGTCCATTCACCAGAAATAAGTTTTTCTAAATACTCTTCTTTTTGTGCATCAGAACCATGCGCTTCGATTGCTTCAATCGCGCCTTGGTTTAATAACGGACATAATCCAAACGCCATATTTGCGCCTTGCCACATTTCTTGTAAAGCAAATGCTAGTAACCACGGAAGACCTTGCCCGCCATGTTCAGGTTCAAACGGAACTGAATTCCAGCCACCTTCGCGGTATTCTTTATAGGCTTCTTTAAACCCTTTGGCTGTCGTCAATTCACCATTTTCTAACTTGCATCCTTCTTCATCACCAGAATGATTAATGGGCGCTAAAACTTCCTTTGCAAGCTTTGCCGCAGGTTCTAAAATACTGTTCACCATGTCCATATCAAGCTGACCCAACTCGGCATGTTCAGGTAATTTATCTAATCCAACGACGTGCTCCAACAAGAAAGCCATATCTTTAAGAGGGGGATTGTAATCGGACATAATGCGAACCTTTGTTTAATGTGTGAAAAGTAGAAGTCACTTTTGAAATCAAAGTATAAATCATCGCTTCCCCGCTGAAAACATAAACTGGCACAGGATTTGAAATATATTTATTAGGAACAATTACTCTTTTTAGATGGAAAACCATGAAAAACCCGTTAAATGCATTACAAAACAATAACTTAGCGCAAATAAGCCAAAATGCGCCTAAGGCGGTTTTGTCCGCAATTAAGAACGCGAGTGCCAAAACAGGGGTTAATTTTTCCTATCTGGTCGAAAAAGCCGCCGCAGAAAGCAATTTTGACGCGAACGCAAAGGCCAAAACCAGCTCTGCCACAGGATTATTTCAATTCATCGAAAGCACTTGGATTGATATGATTGATAAACACGGCGATAAACACGGCGTATCACCTGACCAAGACAGAGAATCTTTGCTGAACCTTCGTAAAGACCCTGAAATAGCCTCCCTAATGGCTGCAGAGTTTGCAGAAGGTAATAAGCGTCATTTGGAATCAACCGTTGGTGGTGACATCGGTAACACAGAATTATACTTCGCTCATTTCATGGGTGCTGGTGGTGCAAGTGCATTTTTAAGTCAACTTGAGAAAAACCCCTTAGCAACTGGCGCGGACTTATTCCCTGCTGCCGCAAAAGCGAACAGAGGTGTTTTTTACGATAGTAATTCAGGACAACCAAAAACGTTGCAGGAAATTTATAGCTTCTTTGATAAGAAATTCTCTAGCGGAAATGACACACAAGTTGTTGAAAGCCCATTGAGGAAAAATAACTTACTACAGGCAACAGAAAAACGTGGCTATCAACATATGCCGCCCTCTTTAAAACAACCTACTGAGATTATAGAGTCAAAAAGCCAGCAGGCGCTTAACTCCCTTTACAAGCTTGAGCAACAAATTGCGCAAAATCAATTAGGTGGTTTTTTTACCAGCCATGCCAAAATTTTTCCGCCGTCAATGTACGGAAATTTATCAGGATCTAATTCTTTAATGATGTCTTTATTTGATAAGTAACACTAGCCTTCGGCAGCACGGCTTAGGCGATCATTAATTGCAATTCCCAAACCTTCATTTGGTATCGCCATCACCGCTATCCCTTTATTTTCAACACTATCCAAGTCACGTAGCATCGTGAATAAATTTGATGCGGCTTGTGTCAAATCGCTGTCTTCACTTAAATTACGTATCGCAGTATCGACTAAATTAGCGGCGCTTCCGCCACCTTTAATGCCCATAAACTTTATTGGCCCAAAGGCAAGCAACGCTTCATCAGGGTTTAAATCAATTGCATTTAAACGTACTGGAATTGATGGTGCGTAATGTTTTAAAATTTGTCCTGGGGATTTTACTTCTTCTTTTGATGCGTCCTTATGTCCTAAATCATAATCGACTAAACCTAGATAAGGTTCTAAATCTTTTGCTGTGATTGCGCCTGGTCTTAAAATTTTTGGCGTAGCTTCGCTTAAATCTAATACGGTGGATTCTAATCCGACATTACAAGCCCCTGCCCCTAAAATAAATGGCGCATTCTCGCCCAAGCTATCATTTACATGACGAGGTGTTGTGGCACTTGGTTCGCCCGATGCATTTGCACTTGGTGCTGCAATTGGGACGCCTGCTTGCTTGATGAGCGCACGTGCTACCTTGTGCGCAGGAACACGAATGGCAATTGTGTCTAAACCAGCACTGACCAAATCGCTGATACCAGAATCTTTCTTAGCTTTCAAAATAAGCGTCAAAGCCCCAGGCCAAAATTCACCTGCGACAGATAAGGCACGCGCATTAAATTCTGCAATTTCCTGAGCAGCGTCAATATCAGCCACATGAACGATTAAAGGATTAAAGTTAGGGCGGTTCTTAGCCTTAAAAATCTTAGCCACCGCTTCACTATTAAGGGCATTTGCCGCTAGCCCATAGACAGTTTCGGTAGGAATTACGACCAAATCACCGTCTTTTAATAAGAGAGCCGCTTCAGAGATTGTTTTATCAGATGCTGTTTTAATTATACCCATAAGCCAAATAAAACACCTTTTTAGCGTCATAGAAAAGAACTTCTTTTAAATTAAGCACTTAAAGTGTATTTTCATACTACGAACTACCTCACTTCTTCACAAAATCGAGAAAATCATGCCTGTTGTAATTTCCATGTTTATCGCCGTCCTTATTTGGAGCCTTTACCCGCTGGTGGCATCTATAGGGCTACAAGGCATGAGTAGTTTAGAAATGATTTTAGTCATTTATTTCATCTCTGGTATTGGAGCTTCTTTAATGGGTGGATTTTACCTTTATAAAGAAAAGAAAATTTCACAGGTAATTGCCATTCATAAAAGCTTAAATAAACGTGCGTATGCCATGGGAATTGCGAGTGGCGTTTGCGCCATTTTATGCCATAGCCTGTTTATTATTGCTCTTAGTTTAGCTCATAAAGGTGGAGTTTCTTTATTATATGAATCATGGCCAATCATTGCTGTAATTGCCACGCCCTTCTTCATGAAAAAGCAATGGAAAGAAGTCAGCTTTAAAGAATTTGCGGTTAGTATCATTGCTCTTGTAGGGGTTGCTATTATCATTCTATCTGATGAAGCTATACACTTTAATCCTTTTAAAAATGATAGTAATTACAACAACTTTTCTTTTGTAGTATTAGGTGGTTACATTTTAGCTTTTGTAGGTGCCTATACGAACGCACTTACAGTCGTCACCAAAGGACGTTTCTCTGAATATTTCAGTGATTTAAAGGATGATTATTCTGCCTCAATGGTTGCAGAAATTTTCTGTAGAACTGTTAGTTTTGTTATTATGTTCTTTGTATTTTTATTTTATAAAGATCAATTTAGCTATACAAATATCAACTGGTGGGCAGCGTTCTATATTGGTTTCGTCGTTCTTGTTGTGGGTGGTGCCATCTACACTTACAGTTTATTAAAAACGGACCGCCCCACCATTCATATTATCTATTATTTCTGCCCTGTACTCGCAGTCATTTGGCTTTATTTCGCAGGAGAGACGACCCTGAACTGGGGTGTTTTATTCGGTGGTACCATTATTGTTGCCAGTAATATCTACCTTGCCCTTGCTAGTCGAAAAGCAAAAATGTCGCGCAGCTATTAGGCGTTATAACTTATAATTTAAGAAAAGAGAAAATCATGTCCGTTATCATTTCCATGGCCCTTGCCGTTCTAATTTGGAGTCTTTACCCACTTGCTGCTGCTATGGGATTGAAAGACATGGGTAGTTTAGAGATGATATTAATCGTCTATTTCTTCTCTGGTTTCGGCGCGTTATTAATGGGTGGGTATTACCTTTTTAAAGAAAAGAAAATAGGACAAGCAATTGCCATTCAAAAAAGCTTAAAAACGAATGCTTATATTACTGCCTTTGTTAGTGGTCTATCCGGTATTCTATGTCATAGCTTCTTCATTATCTCCTTAACATTAGCGGATAAGGGCGGCGTTTCATTATTATATGAATCTTGGCCCGTCATCGCCGTTATAGCAACGCCATTTCTAATGCAAAAAGCGTGGAAAGAGGTGAGCTTTAAGGAATTTATGATTAGTATTGTAGCGTTGGTTGGTGTGGCTATTATCATTTTGTCCGATAAGTCGATTAACTCTAACTTTGAAGAATTTAATATGGCTGTCCTTGGAGGGTATATTTTAGCCTTCGCAGGTGGGTATATGTGCGCCATTTTAGTCGTTACTAAGGCGCGTTATGCAGAGCATTTTCAATCCATGAATGATGACGTTGCGACAACCATGATTAGTGAAATTGTTAGTCGTATTATTAGTATGCTTTTAATCTTGGTCACTTTTGTGATTTTACAAGAAAACCTAGATTGGGCCAATATTAATTGGTGGGCTTCTTTTTACATTGGCTTTGTTGTGTTTGTTGTCGGTGGTGCGCTTTATACATTTGGAATTTTAAAATCAACCAGACCTACGATCCACATCATATATTATTTCGTTCCTATTTTAGCAGTTTTCTGGCTTTATTTCGCAGGAGAAACATCAATGAATTGGGGAATTTTACTCGGTGGTGTTATAATCGTCGTTTGTAACATCTACCTTGCAATCGCCAGCCGTAAAGCAAAGATGTCTAAGGCTTATTAGAGCCTATTGACGCTACTTAGATTGATATAGCTTACCACCACTCATTGGTTCTGGCACAGACGTCGTCGTTGGGACGCTTAATGGTAGCCCTAGAACAGATCTTACTGCTAAATATCCGAACCCTTCGGCTTCAATTGAATCACCATTGAACCCTAATGCTTCAATAGGTTTAATCGTGGCTGTTGGTAGTTCTTTCTCCAACCATTGCATCATTGTTTTGTTGTTACCCCCACCGCCGCAGATGAACCAGTTCTCAGGCATTGAGGGCAAGTGCTTTGTTGCCTCAATAATACCTGCAACTGTGAACGCCGTCAGCGTCGCGACGCTATCTTCAAATGAAAGCTGTTTAATATCATCTAAAATATTCCACCCATCACGGTCTAATGATTTAGGAGGAATACGTTTAAAATAATCTGCGCTTACCCATTTATTAATCAAGTCAGTTTGCACCCGCCCTGCTGACGCAATAGCGCCATCAATGTCGAAGGTTTGATTTGTATTTTTAACAACCAAATCATCAATAAAGGCATTGCCTGTCCCTGTGTCAAAAGCCAGAATGTCATTTTCTTCGCCAAGATACGTGATATTAGATACGCCACCAATATTAACAATTGCAACGGGACGTTTTTGCTCACTCATTAACGCTTGATGATACAGAGGAATTAAGGGAGCCCCCTCACCACCAGCCTTAACATCAGCACTGCGGAAATCATTGACCACATCAATACCAGTTACTTGGCTTAATTTTAGCCCATCACCAATTTGTACCGTCACATTGTCTTGTGGTGCGTGATAAATTGTTTGTCCGTGATAACCAATTAAATCAATATCACTAGCCCTCAAACCCGCTTGCTTCAGCACAGCTTCTACGGCTTGGATGTGCTTTTGAGTTGAAACTTCTTCTGCGCGTTGAACAATTGCGTCATTAATATTGTACAGTCCAAAAGCGGCTCTTATGGCAGCTCTATCCGCATCATCATAAGGCAAGCTTATGAAATCAATAGACTCCGCAAACCCTTGACCATCGCTCTTCATAATAGAAGCATCAATGCCATCCAAAGAGGTTCCAGACATTAAACCAATTACCGTATAGACTTTATTATCACTCATGCGTATATATTGTTCTATTATGACTTACAAATCAACATTATTAAACATATTAACGGAACGTGGATTCATCCACCAATGCAGTGATTTCGACGGTTTAGACGCGAAATTAATGGAAGGCGTACAAAGCGCCTATGTTGGTTTTGACGCAACCGCCACCTCACTTCATATCGGAAACTTAACGGGCATCATGATGCTTAAATGGTTCCAAAAATGTGGTCATAAACCAATTACCCTTATGGGTGGTGGAACATCCAAGATTGGCGATCCATCGTTCAAGGACGAACAACGCAAGCTTTTGGACGATGAAACAATCAATAGCAACATCGACCACATTCAAAACACCTGCTTTAAGCAATTTTTAAATTACGGCGACGGTGAAACAGATGCGTTAATGGTCAATAATAATGATTGGCTCGCCGAGTTAAAATACTTGGAATTTTTACGTGATTACGGTCGTCATTTTACCGTCAATAGAATGATTAAGTTCGATTCTGTTGTCACAAGATTAGAACGCGAAAGCCCATTAAGCCTATTAGAATTTAATTATATGGTTATGCAAGGCTATGACTTTGTGGAGCTAAACAAGCGTTACGGTACAATTTTACAAATGGGTGGTTCCGACCAGTGGGGTAACATTATTAATGGTGTTGACCTTGGTCATAAATCTCACCAAATGAAATTAATTGCCTTAACTGCGCCACTCCTTACCACATCTGATGGTGTTAAAATGGGCAAAACTGTTGGCGGTGCTGTTTGGTTAAATGCAGAAATGTTAACGCCTTATGATTACTATCAATATTGGCGCAACGTTGATGATGATATGGTGTCAACGTTATTAAAGCGTTTCACCATGCTACCTATGGACGAAATTGCCAAATTGGAAGCCTTGCAAGGTCAAGAAATAAACGAAGCTAAAAAGATTTTAGCCTATGAAGCAACAACACTATGCCATGGTGAACAAGCTGCCAAAGACGCAGAGAGCACTGCCCAAAAAGTTTTTGAACAGGGTAGCGTTGGTGGTGAGCTACCGTCAATTGAAGTTGAAAAATCAAATCTTGATGTGGGCATCAGCTTCGTTGAAACCTTTATTCAGCTTGGATTAGCTGAATCAAAAGGAGAAGTGAAACGTCTTATTAAAGGTGGCGGTGCAAAGTATAATGACAAGTCAGTGACTGATTTAAATTTAATGCTGACAGCAAATGATTTAACAGATGATGGTTATATAAAGTTATCGTCCGGTAAGAAACGCCATGCGCTTATTAAAGTAAAATAGACAAACTATTCTTTAGATTTTTCTTCTATTTTATCTTTTACCTTATCCTTCACATCCTCTTTAAATAAAATATTCCTTAAAAATCCTGGTGCTAAAACCGATAACGGATTAATAGATATTTTAGGATCTTTAGTAACACCCTTTAATTTGTAGGTCGCCGCGAACAAGGCGCCATCTTTACCGCCAAGTAAATTACCCAAAATAGGTACGCCTGAAATAGCGGTGTTTACTCCAGAAAGCGGAATAATTGTGCCAGACATATCAATATTAGATTTTTCTTGGTCATAAATCCCCTCGAAAGTCAGTCCCAATGATGCGCCAGATGTTCGTCCTTTTTTAACCACTAAAATATTTCCTTTCGGCGAAAACCTCCATTCAAATTGTGATTCCAACTTCGTAAATGAAACACCTTCTTTACCCAATAATTCTTGGGCGCCTTTCATGCTTGTCGCATTTAACAAATTAGCAAGCACAGGCGCGTCTACAATTCTAAAATTAGTAATATCAGCAGCCCCATATAGATCACCAATTTTACTACCCTTTAATGGGCGACCATTAATATTCAACTTCCCCCCTCTAATATTGCTGTAAATGCCCAAGACATCTAAAGTTTTTCCAGCATCTTCAGCCTGCAGACTGAAGGTACGGTATCCTGTGCCCTCTTCTGGCTTAAACCTTACATACATTGGTTTTCCGCCTGCGTTGGCATCCATTTCAAGGCGCGTAATGTCAGATTGTTTATCTAACTCTAAATACACTGTCGCATTGGTAAACGCTTTATTATTTTTCATTAAAAGTTTATCAGCAATCACAGAAATATATTTTATTTGCGTTGATGATGATGTGGTTGATGCCGGCGTTTCTGCTGTTGATATTACAGGTGTCGTTGAAGCCTCCATAAACGGAACCAGATCAAAAACAGATCCTTTCAGCACAAGCTTTAGAATATCATTAGATGTTATTTCAAAATCCACGTTTGCTTTAGAGTTATTTAAATCTAGGTTCGCAATATTGCCACGCGACAATTCACTATTACCTTTAAACAGTAATCTACCTTTAAAAATCTTTAGCCCTTGGGTAGATAAATTTAAATTATTTATTTCTGTTAAATTATTATTTGTTAACTTAGCCGTTAAAGATAAATCCCCCGCAGTATTGACAGGCTTACGGTACCTCAAGGACGGAATAGAAATTTCTAAAGGAGAAACATCGCCTTTCACTTCCAAATTAGCCACTCTGTTTTTTGATTGGTAAACAAATTCAATCGGCAGATTACCACTGATATATTCCTCCAAATTAATACCTAGTTTTTCACGTAAAGCCTTATCTGATATAAGTTTACCGCTCACTTCTGTGTCGTATTCCTGCTTCCCAGAGCTAATATATTCCTTCAGTGTTAGGTCAATATTTTTACCATTTATCTGACCGCTACCTTTTAAATCTATCAAGCCATCTTTGTAAGAAATTTTATAAGGACCACCAGACAAAGGCATACCCTTAACAACATTTGGTAAAAATAAATCAGTCATTGTTCCTTTAACATCAACAATAACTTTTTCTTTTGGTAAGTCTTTAGTCAGTGGGAATTTTATATGAATATTAGCGTCTGTTATGCCCTTAATCTGCTTTTCATCGAACCCTAAATCTTCTTTTAAAGAAATTGGTTTATCGTATAGATACTTAAATAATGTCTTAGTCGGACCTTTTGCATCAATTTTGATATCAGCGTCGCCCCTACCTGCTGCTGTTAGCTCACGTAAAACTACTTTAATATTTCTGCCCTTAATGTCACCAATGCTTCCGCTTTGCCCATCAATTTTTAGAATGTCATTCTCATATGATGCTTGCGCGACAATATCCGTCACTGGCATTAATGTTGAGCTGTACTTTACCGTCGACCCAGCCACATCAAACGTTGCTTTAGTACCTGCCACCTTGATTTTCTGAGTATTCTCCTCTGGATTTTCATGTAGATGAACATTCGTTGTAACAAGTAGATTATTAAGCTTACCCTTGATTATTTTAGCAGTTAACCACTGCCCAAGCGCACTATTACGGTGTGATTTTGGCACAAGGCGTGCAACATTATCTAATGAAATAGTATCAATTTTAACAACGAGTGGTGCCTGTATCATCTCACTTGTAACGCGCGCGTTACTTTCTATCTCTATCGGAACATCCCAAACACTTGCACTCATATCAGAGATGTTAAGCTTCTGTTCTTTTTTGTTTAGGTTTGCGGTTAATTTAAAATTCTTAATATTAATCGGTTTTGGGTATTCATCCTTAATATTAATATTTGCCTCTGGCATATTTATTTTTAAAGCAGCATCTTTTAAATTCAAATCTCCATCAAAAGCCGTAAGTAATTGTCCACTCACTTGCAAATCTTGTCCTTCTAATATCTTTAAATTAGGAAAGAATTTAATGAAGTTAGCGGGGTTAACATCTTTGATATAGGAGGTAAATGTTAAATCTTTTTGAATACGGCGATAGAGAATATCAGCCTTTAATTTAGCCGTTTCATTATTGGCACCAGGAAGGTCCAAACTTAAATCACCATTAATTTCATTCTTACTTCTGATAAGCGTTAAGTCAGCTAAACCCAAGTAATCTGTAGATTTTTCAACGCCTGAATGCGCGCCCACTATTGAAATATTTCTAACCCTTATTTCCTTTAAAAAAGATAAAAGTTTTGTGTCTTTATTATATGGATCTGCTAGCTCCTCAAGAATTTTAATAGCATTTTTTCTTAAATCTTCAGTTTGATCATTAAAAGTTTTCTTTGGTAACTGGGGTCCGTAAACTTCTTCAACTTCAGTTTCAGATTCTACGGTTTCTACTTGATTCTTTTGCCAGAAAAAATTTAGCTTCCCATCTTTTTCAATTAACTGAATTGTTGGATTATTGACCTGTAGAGAAAAATTTAAAATCTGACCGTTAAACAAGTCAGTTCCTAATAAACCAAGCGATGCGGTATCAAATGAAAAATCTGCTGATTGATTTTGTCCTTGTTTTTCATCTTGGCGGATTTGAACACGACCTAAATCTAACATCAGGGGTTCTTTTAAATTTGGCCATTTCAATTTAAGATGATTAATCGATAGGTTATAACCTTTTTCTTTACTACTTAAGCTCTGCTCGATTTTATCTTTTGCAAATGCTAAATCAATAGGACCTTGCGACAATCTGATAATCAGCCCAATCGCTAATAGCATAATAAGAATGCTAACGATTAGAAGTCCTCTGAACGCAAAGGCGAGGGCTGGCGACAATAATTTGAAAAATCGTTTAAGCACTATAAATCATATCCAATAATCGTTATATTTAGTTCTTAATAGATAAAGAATTTATAATCTCTTGTCAGTTAGTATTATTGACTTTCAGAGTTTTTATTAAGATTAACCGCAAAATACATAGGAAGATTATGACAGAACTAAAAATTGGCGATAACGCACCAGACTTTACCCTGCCTACAGACAGTGACGGTGAAATTACCCTTTCCGCGCTTCAAGGGCAAAAAATCATCTTATACTTCTATCCTAAGGATGACACACCGGGATGCACCAAAGAGTCTTGTGGCTTTAATGAAAACCTTGCGGCTTTTAATAAATTAAACACCACTATTATCGGCTTATCAAAATGTAGCGTTAAAAAACACGATAAGTTCAAAGAGAAATATGGGTTAGAATTTACCCTAGCCTCTGACGCAGATAACGACACTTGTGAGCGTTATGGTACATGGGTCGAAAAGAACATGTATGGCAAAAAATTCATGGGCATAGAGCGCTCAACTTTTATCATTGATGAACAAGGTAAAATTGAGCATATATGGCGTAAGGTAAAGGTTTCAGGACATGTTGACGACGTCCTGAACACCATTAAAGATTAATTTTCGTGATTTAAGCGGCTTTTTTAACCGTTGCATCTTTAACAGATACAGGGATTTTGCGTCCTGATAATTCTGCCTTGTTCATGTGATCGTGAATGTGACCAATCAAATCATCCGTCTTATCATGGAAGAAGTGATTTGCACCTTCAACAACACGGTGATCAATCTCAATGCCTTTTTGCATGTGCAAACGCTCAACCATTTTATCAACTGGGTCGAATGGTACAATGTCATCACGATCCCCTTGAATAACCAAACCTGATGATGGGCAAGGTGCCAAGAAGCTAAAGTCATGTAAATTTGCAGGTGGGGCTACAGAAACGAAACCTTCGATTTCTGGGCGACGCATTAACAACTGCATACCAATCCAAGCACCAAAAGAAAATCCAGCAACCCATACGTAAGGGGCGTTTTTGTTTAACTCTTGCATCCAATCCAGCGCAGAAGCTGCGTCACTTAATTCACCTTCACCACGGTCAAAAACACCTTGAGAACGACCAACACCACGGAAATTAAATCTTAACGTTGAAAATCCACGCTCTACCATTGCTTGGAACATCATATAACTGATTTTGTTATTCATTGTTCCGCCATGCTCTGGACTTGGGTGCAAAATCAACGCTAATGGCGCATCTGGTGTTTTAGAGTGAGAGTAGCGACCTTCTAAGCGGCCTTCAGGACCATTAAATATAATTTCTGGCATAGGGTTCAGTAACCTTTTGTTATTGGTGCATTGGAAGTGCACAGTTTCCATAGAATTTAAATGTTATGATGTTTATAAACAGTCAAACCGTAAATGTCCAAATATTTTTTATAAGTCATTGATTTAATTGTTTATAATGGGATAGGATAGCTCTATGAGCTCAATTTACCTTGATTACAACGCAACCACCCCCATTCGACCAGAAGTCTTACAGCTGGTGACATACATTATGGGCGAAGTTGGTAATGGCTCTTCTGTTCATCAATACGGTCAAAAAGCGCGCAAGCACATAGAAGATGCACGTTCGCAAGTGGCGGCGCTGTGTAACACACTGCCAGAACAAGTTGTATTCACGAGTGGTGCGACAGAGTCCAACAACACTATTCTACGCGCCTATCACGACAGTCGCGTTTTAGTATCAGCAATTGAACATCCTGCTGTTTTACAATCCGCACCACACGCCGAAATAATTCCTGTAACGCGTGATGGTTTAATCGATGTCGATGCTTATAAAGAATTGTTAGAACAATCGCCCGCCCCTGCAATCGTATCCATCATGTATGTAAACAGTGAAACTGGCGTTATTCAACCAATCAAAGAATTAGCAGAATTAGCACACGCAAAAGGTGCGCTTTTTCACACAGACGCTGTTCAAGCGGCAGGACGTTTTGATTTAGACATTAACGATATTGATGTTGATTACATTAGTCTCTCCGCTCATAAAATGGCAGGACCCCAAGGTGTTGGTGCTGTTGTTTATAAAAAAGGTGTAGAGCTTTCAAGGTTTATGATGGGTGGCGGACAAGAAAAGAACTGTCGTGCAGGTACACATAATACAGCCGGTATTGCTGGCATGGGGTTAGCTGCTAAACTTGCCAAAGAAAACATTGAACATTACACAGAAGTTCAAAAATTACGTGACCATTTAGAAAGCGAAATCCACAAAATATCAAACAAGGCTGTCATTTACGGCGAAGGCGCACCGCGCGTTGCCAACACTTGTAATGTAGGTCTATCTGGCGTTCCAGCGCAGACACAAATGATGCAATTGGATTTATCAGGCATTGCTGTCAGCAGCGGTTCTGCGTGTTCCAGTGGGTCTTTCAAACCCTCTCATGTTTTAACAGCTATGGGTGTTAGCGATGAAGATGCTAAAAGTGCCTTGCGTATTTCACTTGGTTGGGCTACCACTTCTGACGAAATTAATCGCTTTTTAGACGCTTGGAAAAAAATAGCGCAAGCTTAAGTTACAGACGGAAAAATTACTCATGCCTAAAATTACATTCTTATTAAAAGACGGTTCAGAAAAAATTATTGATGCGCCTGTCGGGCTATCCCTAATGGAAGTTGCAGTCAAAGAAGGCATCGAAGCCATTGAAGGCACTTGCGGTGGTGGGTTAGCCTGCGCAACGTGTCATTTATACGTACAGCCAGAATTTAAAGACATCACCATGCCAGACGATGGTGAAATTTCTGAAGACGAAGAAGACATGTTAGACCTCGCCTTTGACGTACGCCCACAATCACGCCTTTGTTGCCAAATCATCGTTAGTGATGAGTTGGAAAATATGGTTGTTGCAGTCCCTGGTACGGATACTGATTGGTCTTAACACCTCTCCCAAAGCCACAATCAACCTTCAAAACAACGGTTTTCCTTGATATTTGAAGAGTTTTTATTATATAACCCTCCCATGAGCACAGAGTTAAATTCATTAGGCTTCGCTAAAGCCCCAAAGGACACACGTGTTGTTGTTGCCATGTCTGGTGGTGTCGACAGTTCTGTGGCGGCAGCATTGTTGCACGAAGAAGGCTATGACGTTGTAGGGGTCACCTTACAATTATACGATCACGGCGCGGCTATTGACCGCAAGGGCGCGTGTTGTGCTGGGCAGGATATTTACGATGCAAAACGCATTGCCGAAGAAAAAGGCTTTCCTCATTACGTCTTAAATTACGAAGATAATTTCCGCGAAAGTGTCATAGATGACTTCGCCGATAGCTACATGAATGGGCAAACACCTATTCCCTGCGTACGTTGCAACCAGACTGTTAAGTTTCGTGACTTACTCAAGGTCGCGCAAGATTTAAACGCAGATTGTATGGCAACAGGGCATTACATTAAACGCACCATCAATGAAGAAACTGGCGTGGCGGAATTACACCGTGCCATTGATACGGGCAAAGACCAAAGCTATTTCTTATTCGCAACGACGCAAGACCAACTAGATTTCTTACGTTTCCCTTTAGGTGCGTGGACCAAAGATGTAACCCGCCAACATGCGGAACGCCTAGGCTTGCTTGTTTGTAACAAACCAGACTCACAAGACATCTGTTTTGTGCCCAACGGTGACTACGCCTCTATTGTTAAAAAAATTCGTCCAGAAGCTGAAAAAATTGGTGAAATTGTTCATGTCGATGGACGCGTCCTTGGCGAACATAAAGGCGTTATCCACTACACTATCGGTCAACGTAAAGGCTTAGGCATTGGTGGTGGGTACAACGACAATAACGACCCCTACTACGTTGTCCACGTTGATCCTGTAGCCAATCAAGTCATTGTAGGACCAAAGGAAGCATTGGCGCGTGATGTCATCATCATTAACGACTGCAACTGGTTAACAGAAATTCCTGAAGCAGGTATCAAAATTGATGTCAAACTACGCTCTGTCAGCCAAGCTTCACCAGCAACGCTCTATAAAACAAATGATGGAAACGCAGAACTACACTTAGACAGCGCCCAATACGGCATTGCCCCTGGGCAAGCTGCCGTATGCTACGAAAATGGTCGTGTTCTGGGCGGTGGTTGGATTATTAGCAGTAAAAACACTCAAATGCCGATTGCGGCTTAATTCATTCTTGACAGAGCTAGGTGTTTTAAGCCATAAAACGGCTATTGTTTCTCAAAAGCGTGGCGGTATAGCTCAGTGGTTAGAGCAGAGGAATCATAATCCTTGTGTCCGGAGTTCAAATCTCTGTACCGCCACCAATTATCTTAAATCTCTTATATAGTCCAACGACTTAACTTATTAGCTTTTCTAGGTGTGCCATAAAGTGAGCCATCGAAATGCAACTTCCTAGTTATTTAAGCCTCTCACGGCATAATGTTTACTATTACCGCTTCCCTCTCCCTAAAGAGATACACCCTAAGCACAAATCTACGCATATAAGACTGTCATTAAGTACCAGTAATGAGCGTGAAGCTCTATACACGTCTAATATGCTTACGTATCATGCCGATGAAATACTTAATACTCTGCAAAGCACTAATATGAATTACGAAGAGATACGCACTAAAATCACTGAAAGACTTACTCAGCTTATTCAAGATAGCAAAACCGCACGTCTAAAAGATGGTGCATTAGGATATACCCCATTATATGCCTATGAGTAGTTAGTTATAATATTATTATATTTAATAATAAGGTGGGCTAGAATTATATTATAATAATTAGAGAGATATGCCCCTGCTATATACTTATAGATATATAACCTAGTTTATTAATAGTGTGATTACCACTTTCCATTGACAGAGGTGTGCCATAGGTGTGACATTAAGGGTAGGTACAGTATTAACCGCACTCGCTAGACCGCGCTAATACTAGGGATTTAAGAAAACCGTATCAACCTCTGTACCGCCACCAGTTTTCTTGTATTTATTTTTTTGTATTCGCAAAGAATAGTACTGCGCTCATTATAGATAAGAGTAAAACTATTGAAGGACCCGCAGGCCAATCGAATAAGTATGAAGCAACTAAACCAAGAAAATAAGATACTATAGATATTAATATACCTGCACTCATTTTATAATTCTGTATCTTTGCAACTGCCAAAGCAGGAAATACTAAACTAGCAAAAACAAGATAAACCCCAATCATGCTTACTGAAAATGGAATTGTTATTGCAAATAATGGGTAGAATAAGAATGACCTTTTATTTTTAAAAACCATCCACGCTGTAAAAACAGCTATGAATATAGGCGCAACAAATAAGATGTGGCTCCAACTTGCCCATAAAATTTGTCCCTCAAGAATATCTTTTATTTCTTCGCCACCATGGGGACTGTTAGCCACCAGTAAAAGCCCCATTGATGCGGCCAGAACGAAAGCACAACCAATCAAGGCTTCTTGATATTGTCCTGACTTTTTTTCCAGGAAGTGAAATATAATGGCGCATATAATGGCGGCAATTAACCCTGCCCCTAATCGTCCATATGCTGCAACAGGACTATACTCATCAACAATCATAAATGTTTGAAACGCAATCATTCCTAACGCAGCAAATTGCGCTACGGCCAAATCAAGAAATATAATATTTCGTTTCAAAACCTCTTGCCCCAAAGGTACATGTACAAGAGAAATAAACGCCCCAGCTATAAAAGCTGGAGCGAGTAATGATATTATGTTGATTAAATTTTCCATTATTAGTTTTTCAAGCGCTTGATTGTGTCATCAAACATAGCTTTCAAATCATTTGACTGATTATTACCGCCAACAGTAAACGGTAATTCTATAATTGGAATATTCGATTTTTCAGAAAGCCATTTAGCACCCTTTTCATTTTCGAAAGGCGCAACCAAGATACCCTTAACATTCTGTCCTTGAATATCTTGAAGTACTTTTTCAAGGTGAGATGCATTGGGTGGTATCCCTGGTTTTGGCTCTAATGAAGCAATTGTTTCCATCCCAAGCCAGTTTAAAAGATACGTCCAGCTCTTGTGGTAAACCACAACCTTCTGACCTTTCAAACTACTGATTTCATTGCCCCACAGAGAGATGGCTTGCGTCCATTTTTGGTTGAACAATTCTTGGCGGTCAGAATAAGAACCTGCATTTGCAGTGTCTATTTGTGACAGTCGATCACTTATAACCTTTGACACTATCAAAACATTATTAGGGTCAAGATGCACGTGTGGGTTCCCTTCTGGATGAACATGCCCCATAGAGCGGTCAGCACTTTCCATCACATCTAGAAGTGGTACATAATCAGCTGCCATAATAGAGCCAATACTACCTTCTTGAACTTGTGACCCACCCGACTTGTTAAGTAGAATAGGAAGCCAACCAACCTCAAGTGATGCACCACTACAAATCACTAAATCCGCCTTACGCATAGCTGCCAAAAGACTTGGTTTAGCGCGCATATGGTGGATATCCTGATTAGCATTAGATGCTGTATAAACATCAACATGCTCACCGCCAATTTCTTGAGCCAATGCGCCCCATTCAGGGGCACAGGTAAATATATTAGTTTTTGCAAAAGCCGATGATGGGGCTGCAATAAGCAACCCCAAACCAGCTATCATTAAAGATAAATTTTTCATATCACTAAACCTTAATAGTTATGTGCACCATGGGCGCCTAAGCTCATGATGTACTGTAAAGTGAATTGGTCATCTTCATGTCCATCTGCTAACTCTTCATGGCTATATTGAGCACGAACACGTGAAAACTCACTATTCGTCCAATCAACCATTGTTGTTGCAGCCCATGGATTATGTCCGCCATCATCCAAAGCACCTCCAGCTAAGCCTGCAGGAACATCACCAGCATAAAGTTGGCTATAACGAGCCCCAGCGCGCCACTGTGGTGCAAACTTATAGACACTCTGTGCGTACCAACCGCTTTGACCATCGTTATAATCAACCTCGCCCGAACCAGCAGCAGTATCTTCATAAGTTCCATCTTCATCACGAATGAAAAACTCACCTTGTAAGATAACTTCTTGATCAGCATTGTTACCAGTTGGTGCGTAAACGGCACGTGCATCAGCAATATAAAGACTACTGTCACCCTTAAAGTTTACTTCCTCACCTTCATGACCCGCCTCACGGCTAATGTCTGTAGCCTGAAGGGTCGAAAGACCTGCGCGCCAGCTTGTGTTGTTACCAATGTCACCACCGACACGACCATAAGCCGTCCATGCGCCAATATCAGCATCATCAGTACCACCACCAGGGAAATCATCCCCACGGAAAGCACCTGCACCAACTTCAGTATAAATAGCCGTTGGAAGAACAGCAGATACCTGCACCCCATCATCACCATAATTTCCGTCCAGGAAAGCACGGTTTGTTAAAGGTCTGTCTGCAAAATCATCAGCATGTGCATGGTGTGAGTTTAAGTAACCAAGCTCAGAGAAGAAACGTCCTGCTTTTACTTCCATACCAGCGGGTAACGCCGTTGTCGCAACGTAAGCTTCTTCAAGCTCAACTTCTATTTCACCTTCATGCTCATGGAGCGCCACAGTGGCAGACCCACGGAATTTATCATCAACACTCGCAGAAAAATTAAGCTCTGTTTCATCAATACCTAAACCTTCTCTACCGCGCTCTCCTTCTTCACCAAGAGCAAAGCCAGCAATCTCACCTTCTTCTTCAGAAAAGTTATTGTATTTACCATTTAAGACAATACCGACAGCTGGATTAAAGCTGGTGTCTCTAACGCTTCTTTGCGCTGTAGCTGGAGCGCTTGTAGTTCTTGTGGCGCTTGGGGCATTAGAAGAAGAAGCAACAGCTCCTTGAGTTTCCACGCCCTGTTGAGGAGCAGCGTTCTGCCTCGTTTCTAATGTTTGAACCTTGCTTTCCAATTGTACAATTTTGCTTTCATACGCATCACGCATTGATTGAATTTCAGCTCTTAGAGATTCTAGATCTGTATCACTTGCCGCTAAAGCAGGAGATACGTTTAATAATACAGCTGTGCTAGCTGCCAATAGTAGTTTCTTAGACATGGATATGCCCTTTCTTATCTGTTGTATTTGCCCTAAAGGTTATCAAAACCCATGAGCATTAAATTCTATAAATTAAAGTTTTTGAGCTAGATAAGAACTACGGGCGGTGCGCGAGGAGCGTTTGTTTTATAACGATTTATAGCAACCTTGAAAGATTGATATGTTTGTACTGTAGCGCCAGTCTGCGAGGCAGGAAACAATGTAGTAGAAGCATTATAAAATGCCGTTTGAAGTGCTTTTGTTAAAACACATTCAGGACACTGATGCTTGTTGCCTTCTTCTCTATCGTTATGATCGTGGGTATAGTCATCGCTATGTGAAGATACAAACTCAAGAGAAATACCATGATCAATATGCGTCGCACTATGCTGCGCAAGCGCAACCTGCCCAAGCATCAGAGCCAATAAAGCCCATATTGATATTAATTTCCTAAAGTCCATTTAAGACAATTAGCAACTTAACTTACTTTTGACAATAGCCTTATAAATAATAAAATTATCTAAGCGTATTCGCAATTGGCATAGAGCCTGATGACGCTTTTGCGACTGAGGTATTATCATCGTTAGAGTGTGCTAGTTGTAATGTATACGGCTTTCCAGCAGCATTACTACCAGAAGTAAACCCAATAGAGCCTTGGCTATTACCCCTGATATCAACTTGTTCTTGTATCATGTCGACAACGTGTTCTGGATACAATCTAGTCGCATCAACACGATTTAAGAAATAGCGAACATTAATCAGATCAGCAATAACCACTTTTTCAAGACCATCAAGCGCCGCTGGTGCTTCTTGTCCATAAATCGTTTCAAATGCCGCGCGTTTTTGTTCCGTTGTCATGTAATCAGTTTTAACGAAATCCGAAAATACTGATGTAAATGATTGAGGAAATTCAAAGTTGTCTTTAGTTGATGTAACGACAAATGGTAAAGCATGCCTTTGGGCATAATGTACAAAAACAGACGGTAATCCGTCAGCAGACCAAGAAGATGGACTGGTTGGATTATCTGCTAAATGCTCAATGTCGTTTACAATTAATAAACGCCTTGTGTCAGAAGCCGCCTCGAACGCTGCCGCAATATTGCCTGCTGGCGTACTAAATTGGGTAGGTTGTGATAGCGATGCCATTGAAAACACAGCGGGGTTCATTAACATATATTCTGATAAACGGCTTGTAAGTGAACGCAATCCTGAACCTTCAACGCCTTGCGCCATAAGGGAGAATGGTGTGCGGTCTCTACCGCGCTTGATTAAATCAGCCAAAGCTTCATCAGGCTCTTCTCTTCCAACGACCGTTACATTACTAAAGGTAGGGTTATAATATTTATTAACTGCGTTTGGGTCCTTAACAGCATCTCTTGAACCTGTCGTTATTTTTGATGACGCCGGTAGCGTTGTTCTGATTGCGTCTATACCATTTCCAGATATTTTAGCCGCTTGAATAGCTTTGGTGATTTTACGCGGTGACGCATCATATTCACGAGCCAATTCTTTAACATCCTCTTCTGGAAGCTCGAGCCCCTGGATCGCCAATTGACGTGCCCAAATTTTATATCTAACACCCATCGGTGGGGAATCAACATAGATTGAAAAAATAAATCTATCCCTTACAGCTTCATGAAATTTTTGTGGGTCATTACCACACCAAATAGTTGGCACAGCGTTGTTTTCAAGCAACCTATTAATAAGAATTTTACTTTCTGTATCAGATGATTTTTCAGTATCTGTTCCTTTAATCAATAAATCTTCAATCTCATCAAAAAGAACAGCCGCACCATCACTATCAGATAACAATGATTGCGCCCTTAACATATCCGCCAAGCGACTACGGTCGGTTGTTTCAGATTCACTTATGGGGTAATCACCGATTAAATCACCATCATCATCAACAACGCCACCAACCTTTTTAGGACCTGTGATTTTATCTTCTTCACCTACGGCATATAATGATAAACCTAAATGCCTTGCCAAAGTTTTTGACAGCTCTGTCTTACCACCACCAGCAGGACCATATATTAAGACATTCACACCTTTAGCTTTAGTTTTAACGGCATTTGAAATTAAATCCGCCACAAAGTCCAAGTCTGGACCCATATAAGCAAAGTCATCAATATCGAGGTCTGTATCTGTCGGCGTACCTAGGATAGCCTCAATTACTTCTTCTTTCGTAAGTTCAGGTGATTGAATTTTTTCTGCCAAATGCCCATCAATTTGAGGGAAAGCTGAATAAGATATCTTATTTATAATGCCATATTGAAAAAACTTACCCGTTGGTCGAACAGCAGATGTGTATTTTTTATAAGCCTGAGTATCTCCATGTATATGAGCAATTAATGAGCCTACCGCCGTATAATTTCTTACAGCGCTCGTTAAAACTTGTTCTAGCTCATAATTAGCGCTTAAGACACTTAAAAATTCTAAGGCATTTTTGTCGGCTTCGCTGAAGCCCAAATATTCAGAAATTTTTAGTAAGTTAGAGTAAAATGCAGGTGGTTCATCACCATTTTCTGGTTCATCAACCTCTGCTTGGAAGTGAGTCTCTAATAATTTCCAATCTTTTTGAGAAACAGCATTTCTCTGTGGGGTATCTTTTTTAGCATACGCAACCTTTGCATCACCTTTTTTAGGTTTCTTTTTAATACCGGAAGGGAACCCGCTAATTTTATCTGAAAGTATTGATTCACACCCTACACAAAAATCATAAGCGATTGGATCATTGCGATTAGTGTTTTTTACAAAATCTAAGAAATATTGTGCTGCTTTTCTATCAAAGAAAGAATCACCGCCATTAAGAATTCGATATGCTTCCTGCGAAGCATTGTTAGATGCACTCATTATAAACCTCATCTTTACATAGTAAAATTATTTACGTATTAAGCACTCGGGCGTAATTAAATGCAATAGTTTATTAAAAAATAGTAATAATTATGCTGTTTTTTTTATTTCTGGATTATTTTCATTCATTGGTAACTTTTTATTAACAGCTCTGACAACAACATCAGCAGCCTCATCGAAATCATTTTCAACTTCATCGCTAGCTTCTTGCAGCTCAGACTTTAAATGCAGTTCTTCATCGGGGTCATTATCGGCATTACCTTTAAATGGTACATTGTCCTCCTCTTTAGTGGGGATGATATCTGTTTTTATCTCCTTGGGGCGTCCTTTTCTATGTCTGCACGTTCAACAACATCTACAGAAACATTATAAGATCCATCAGGGTTTTTAGACACGCCTGTGACCTTCAACTCATCTCCATTACTGATAGGAATCTCAAGATTCATGGCACCACCTTTACCTCGGCCATTATCTTCACTTGCTACATAGAGTGTAATTTTATACATGTATTCCTTTCAGACTTACAAAAGCCCATTATCTCCAATAAATTTATATTATTAATTACCAAATAAACTCTCAGCTAAAGAAAAGGTTTGCTCTTTAGTCAGTTTCACATCATACCCATCTGGATTTAAAACAACTTGAACCGCATCATAAGGAAGTCCAAAAGTAATAGGTTTGCCGGTAGGGCTCAAGGCAGCACGAAGGGCGAAATAAATTTTTTGTACTTCTGCATTATTATAAATAACCGCATCTACTTCGCCGGCAACATTATTTTCAAAATCTAATAATTGACCTTTTCGTAAACTCTTTAAGCTTAAATATTTCTCACTATTAACAATAACGTTGTAATCAAAATCTTTTTTATTTTCGATTTGATTTTCAGTGATAGTCATCTGAGTATCCCCATTAGCATCCTGACTAATAATGTTTTTGAAATTAAGGGCAGCTAAATCACGGTCATAATAACTTTTACCATCTTCTTTCATGATAATAGTTTTAGCTTCTCCAGTTTCTTTATTAATAATTATGTCATGAACTGTGCCTGTATGATTTCCTTTGGAACCCTTAACTTCACCGCCAATAATATCTGCTACCGAATAACGATAACCATCATCAACATTTACAGTATTTTCAGCAATATTCTCAGCTATAGCATTAGGTGATTGAATTTTGGGACCTCGAGCTTGTTCAAATGTGTCTAGGTCATTATTATCAATATGTTCTACATTATTTAAATTGTGAGGACTGTCTTCAATGCCGTCCTCGATACCACCAAATACTTGATAGAAAAAATTGTAAACGCCGCTACGTGCTGTCCCGGGTTCATAGCTATTACTTGATGGGGAGACAACAGTCTCTTGATTATTAGCAGTCTGTTGAGGGGTGCTAAAAACCCAATTAACTACTACAAAACCCAAGCCAATAACAACAGCCACGACAATAAAAATACGTTTAACGCTACGCTGCGCATTTGGTTGATTAGCCGCGTTAGTCCATGCTGGATTTTCTTGTGGGTCTTCAGACATTTTACCCTCGAGAAATTATATAGACAGCATAAATCAAACCTGGAATATAGCCAAACATCGTCAAAATAACACTAATCCAAAACTGTTTGGATATTCCAAATTCTGCCGCTACGCCAAGGGGCGGAATTATAGAAGATAATATAATTTTAATTATATCTTTCTCTGTTTCTGTAGCTGATGACATAAATAACTCCTTCATAATTGTTGTTCAGTGCTACATACGCGCTATATCATTTTTAGTTCCTTTTTAATCAAGATTGACAGATTAACAAATGTCGCATTAAATCACCTCACTACTTCAACAGAAGGAAGACTTTAATGCCAAGTGATTTTTTTAATTTAATTTATATAAGTTGGTTTGACCTGTTTATAAGAGTCGGGCTCGCCATTGTATTCGGATTTATTCTTGGGCTAGACCGCGGCAGTAAAAATAAACCCATAGATTTCCGCGCCTATATGATTGTCTGCGTTACCGCTTGTATTATCGCTATTTTAGGGCAAGAATTATATGCGGAGTTTAGCACTAAAGAAATTCCAATGACATTAGACTTAGCTAAAATTATAGCGGGTGTTTTAACAGGCATTGGTTTCTTAGGCGCAGGTGCAATTATCAAGGTTGATAATGACCAAGTTGTTGGAACCGCCACAGGCGCAAGCATTTGGGCAGCAGGTGGCATTGGTTTAACACTAGGCTTTGGCTACTACGGTATTGCTTCTGTAGCCTTCCTGGCGATTGCAATTATTTTGATTATTGGCGGTGTTTTCAAACCGAAGATAAGCGGAGAATTAGACAAGCGTAATAAAAAGACTTAGTAAGCATTATTTTATTGCATTATGGTAAAACATATGCTATCAAAAGCGCATTAATTGAATAGAAACAATATAATGAGTGTTTAAAAATGAGTAACTTTTCAAAAATTCTCCCTATTAATTCCACCTATTCTGTTGAAAGTGTTTTTAATGCTTTAACAATCGCCTTGGGAAATATTCGTGGTCAATTACAAACCGCGCAAGAATCTGAACACGATGCAACATTCAGCATTGCACAGCTCTCATCAGCTCTTGCAACTGGCAACAAAGCCTTAAACCATGTAAAGACGTGGCGGGAAGCGGGTGTTAAAACAGTTGAAACTGCTATTCCATTAAATGACACAAATCTACCGCCAAATAATCCTAACGCTAGACTACAAACGCAGATTATTAGTGGCACGTTGAAACCAGTTGTTAGCGCACCAGCTTAGATAACTATTTCCATTTAATTGAACAACCCATGCTTGGTGTTTGTTCTTTAGGACCATGCCCGCATTTAGACACTTGTTGCATTGCTTTTAACAATTCTGGCATACGCCCTTCCGCATCTTTAGCATTACGCGCGTCATCTAAACGTCCGCGATATTGCAATTCACTACGGTGATTAAACCCAAAAAAATCTGGCGTACAAACCGCCGCATATTCTTTTGCAACTTCTTGCGTTTCGTCAATCAAGTAAGGGAAGTCAAAGTTATGCGCTTGAGCAAATTCAATCATCTTATCAGGGGCGTCTTCAGGATATGAGTTATAGTCATTCGACATGATGGTAACGACATTTACACCTGATTTTTGAAGCGTTTTAAAATCATCAGCCATACGATCAACAATCGCATGGACGTACGGACAGTGATTACAAATAAAAGCAATCAGCAACCCCTTCTCGCCCATTAAATCATCAAAGCTATAAGACTTTCCATGTGCATCGGATAATTCAAACGGTATAGCTTTCCAGCCAAAATCGCAAATTGGCGTGTCTAATAACATAGAATTATCCTCTAAGCGTTGCGCCTGTTTTATCAGAAACGGTGCCAATTATTTTTTGGCTAATACTCTCAATTTCAGCATCCGTGAGCGTTTGTTTTACAGGTTGGATAACAACCTTAATCGCGACTGATTTCTTGCCCTCATCAACGCCTTTACCTTGGTAAACATCAAACACTTCTACCGCTGTAATCAACTGACGATCAACGTTTTTCGTTGTACGCGCAATCGCATCTGCTTCCACATGCTCATCAACAATAAATGCAAAATCACGTGATACAGGTTGGAATTGTGATGCCTTCAGTAACGGTCTTGAGAAACCCTTATTTTTACCAGCAGGAACATTATCCAAGAAAACTTCAAAGCCAACAATATTAGCTTTAACATCCATCTCTTCCAAAACAGCAGGGTGAAACTCACCAAACTGTGCCAAAATATTCTTACCTTGCTTCAAGGCACCTGAACGCCCTGGATGATAATAGCCAGCTGCTTCGCGAGACACTTGTAAATTTCCAGTTGAAACACCAACGGCTTCCAACGCAGCAATTGCATCCGCTTTCGCATCGTAAATATCAAGATTGCGGTTTGCTTCTGCACCACTCCAATGTTTACCCGCCTTTGTACCAAAACGAATACCCGTAGCAACGCTTAATTGTGCATCAGGTTTTGCAGATGGAAAAATAGGGCCCACTTCAAATAAACCATTATTTACGTTTCCTCGGTCGGCATTATTTTGTGCTGCTTGAATCAAGTTAGGAACGATTGACGGACGCATTTGATTTAAGTCATTGCTAATAGGATTTTGAAGCGTCAGTAATTCTTGTTTATCGTTTGTTTTAAAGTTTTCTGCCAATTCTTTGTTTAAGAAAGAGTATGTTACACATTCATACATACCACGTGTAGACAAGGCACCACGCGCCTTACGCTTACGTGAAGCCTCTAAAGTTTCCGCAGAACCTGATACAGCCTGCGCTGAACGTACAGACACAGCTTCAATTTTATCATACCCAACAACACGAACAACTTCTTCAACAATATCTGCTTTACCATCGATATCACCACGCCATGATGGTGGAGAAATTTTGTTGCCCTTAACACCAAAACCCAAACTTTCCAAAATTTCAGTCTGTCTTTTTTCCGGCACATCTAAGCTAGATAATTTTTTCGTATACGCAAAATCGAAATCAACTTCACGTTGCCATTTCGGCATCGCACCATCACTAACAACTTCGGATACTTCACCACCACATAATTCTAAAATTAACTGTGTCGCAATTTCAATTCCATCGCGCGTAAATTCTGGATCAACACCACGTTCAAAACGGTAACGCGCGTCTGAATCAATCTGTAACGCACGACCAGTTTTTGCTGTTGTATAAGGATCAAAATAAGCGCACTCCACAAACACATTCGTTGTACCTTCGGTACAGCCTGTGCTCACACCGCCAACAATCCCCCCCAATGCTAGTGCGCCACTATCATCGGCAACAACTGTCATCGCATCTGTAATTTTATAGCTCTTATCATTCAGCGCTTCTAATTCTTCGCCGCCCTTACCCATACGAACATGGATATTACCCTGCAATTTATCCGCGTCAAATACGTGAAGCGGACGACATAGATCCATTGAAACATAATTCGTAATGTCCACAAGCGCAGAGATAGGACGCAAGCCAATCGCCTTCAGGCGTTTCTGCATCCAATCAGGCGATGGTTTATTCTCAACATTTTTGATGTAACGACCAAAAAAGATGGGGCATTCCGTCTTCGCTTCAGTAGAAACATCAACGGGGCTTTTAAAATCACCCTTAATTTCTTCGCTCTTAAGTGGTTTTAACGTCCCCATACCAGCCGCAGCCAAATCACGAGCAATTCCACGAATACCAGCGCAATCAGCACGGTTAGGCGTAAGCGCAATATCAATGATTGGGTCATCTAAACCATAAAGCTCAGA
>JAMASZ010000268.1 GCA_023301585.1 Alphaproteobacteria bacterium
CGTTTTGGCGCAGTGCCATTTGATGATTTAAGTCTATTTATAGACTATAATGTGCTTACCACTACAACCAATCCAATTAGAAAACGATCCCGTGTAAGAGGTGAGGACACAATTGATGCCTATGGTAATCAGTACACTTATGTTGTTACTGTTGAGCAAGCGACAGATCGTTTCGAAGAGGGACATGGTGGCGTACAAATTTATGATGAGTTTGCGTCTACTCCTCTTGCCTCAACAGATGTTCCTGTGTCGAAAAATGGTGATTTTATTATTGTTTCTCATGGTGCTAATGGTGTGGGAGCATGGAACTCTCAAGGGAATAGGGTAGCTCTTTGTTCAACTGGTTTAAGTAATGAAGAGAGAGAAAATTGTGATGAAGATGAGCTGTTTATAGACTCTTTAAGGTATGACAACCAAGGTGGAAATTTTTATGATGATCACTTGGCGCATGTCGAGTGGTTCCCTTATTTTCTTTGGGAAGAATCTCTTGTGAATACGAATGCTGTTAATTCTAAAAACACAGGCAACGTTGGTATTGGAGAGGAAAACCCTCAAGATAAATTGCATATTAAAGATGGTAATCTACAAGCTTATAATAGTTTTGGTAGTTCGTTCTCGCCTTCTATGGGGACTGATGATGATGGGCGTGTTCTTGCTCAGAGAATTTGTACAGAGGATGGGGCAGAGTGTTTTGACCCTGACGCCCTGCATAATAATACAATCAGATGTAATGCGCCAAACCAAGCAATGGTAGGGGTGGCAAATAACGCAGCAGTTTGTGTGCCGTTAAATATTCCGAACACCACTATAAATTGTGGTGGTGGAAGGTACTTAAGAGCTTATGGGTTTAACGTAAACTCAAATAGTTGGACCTCGAGCTGTACAACAATTCCTGCGCCGCTAGTACCATAGCGTAATAAAGTTAATATTCTTTTTAAGGTAAAAGATGAAAAATAAAACGATAGATAATTTAAGCAATGAAGACGGAGCAATTTTAATCACAATTGCATTGTTTATGTTGGCAGCAGGAATTGCTGTGGCTGCTTACGCCTATACAAGTAAGGTTAGATTACAAGATAAGCGACAAGCACAAATAGAAGAACAATACGCAACTATTATGGGTGCCATGTCAAAGTATGTTGCCCGCAACCAAGGGTATAAGCCGTGTCCTGCTCCTATTGCCGTGGATGAGACTTCTGCTAACTTTGGTCTGGAAACGGAGTGTGATACTGCAATTCCACCGGGGTCATCTGTTACACCTGGTGCAGGTGCTACGGCATGTAATATAGCCGGTGCAGAATTAATGCGTTATTGTGTTTACAATAACGGTACGAGACGAATTCGATTTGGGATTGTTCCTTATAAAGCATTGAAAATTGATAAAGAAGACATCATTGATCCATATGGAAATTTGTATTCTTATGCGGTTGTTGAGCAAAGAGCTGATGGTGTTAACTCACCTTCATCACCTGCTGATTACAATTTAATTACGATTAATGAAACATTGCTTGAATATGATGTTCCTACAACGTCTTGGGTCGCTAACAATTATGTGCGGACCTCAGATATGGTTGTTTATAGTCATGGGCTTGATGGTCGTGGTAGCTGGTTGCCTAGTGGTATAGCAAACCCTGCTAGCCCCGCAATTCCTGTCAATCCCGCAGGTTGTAATGGCGCTGGTTTTGATGTTGAAAATTGTGATAATGATGATGTGTTTAATATAGCTTTACGTAGTGATGTTGTGGGCGCTAATTACTTTGATGATACAGTTGAGCGAGATATCACTGCTTGGGCGTATATTTGGAATGACAGTGATGATGTTGCCACAGGTGAAATCGGTATATACAACCAAGGCTTAAAAGGTTCTGGTGTTGGAACTGCGGACCCCCAAGAAGATTTTCATGTAGTCGGAGGCAATATTCGTGTTGAAGCAGATGCTTCTGTTATTCCACAACCTGCCTCTTCTTTAGCAAGTCCGCCTATTCCTGATGATATAAAACCAACAGGATCAGTCGTAACGCCAAATTATTGTAGTAGCACTACTGGAAATTGTTTTGATCCGGGCTTGTTCGGCGCAGAAGAGGGGAGTTCAGTTAATGCTTCTTGTTCTAGCGATCAATACTTGCGAGGTTTTGTTAATGGTCAGGCTGAGTGTGTTGATATTATACCGAATTTAAATTTAAATTGTCCTGGGGGCTATCTGCAGGGATTTAGTTATTCAGGTGGAACATATAACAGAATTTGCGGTCCATAATGGGAGGGAAGTTGTAAATGTTAATAAAAAAGAAAAAGGTTTCTGAAGGTGGTTTTTCATTAATTGAACTAGCGATAGGTGTTGTTATTATTGGTGTGCTTTTGGCTGGGGCGTTACAATCATATCGTATCTGGCGTGAGCAACAACAAACAAAAACTACTGCCGAACATGTTAATAAAGTTTCATATGCTATTCAGGCGTTTATCGCAGCAAATGGGTATTTTCCTTGCCCTGCCTCGTTAACGGCGCCCAGAAATAATGATGCTTATGGGACTGAAACGGATTGTTCTGACGTAACTCAAGCACCTGTTGGTCCTGGTTTAAGTGCTGATGGTGTTGGCGCTGGTCTAAGCGGCAGGTTCGTTACGGCTGATGGTGATGCTGACCCTCTTACACCTGACACGACATTTAACCCGCGTGTTCGTATTGGTGGTGTTCCATTTAGAACTCTGAACATTCCAGAAAGACTGCAATATGATGCTTATGGAAGTAGAATTGTTTACGCGGTTACAGAGTTTTTAGCGAATTCTAATGGGAGAATTCAGCCGGGCGTTGGAGGAATTAATGTTGTCGATAGAAATGCTAATCCGGTCTTAGATATTCCAGATAGCGTTAACTTTATTGTTGTGGCTCCAGGTAGAAACCTTCTTGGTGGATATAATATGCAAGGTGCTCAGGGGACCGCATGTGCTGGTGCAACTGTTGATGTTGAGAATTGTACAATCGATGCCACTTTTGTCGTAGATCAGAAGGTTGATTTAGTGGGTGCTAATTATTTTGATGATGTTGTTACTTATAATACACCAATTGATTTCCCAAGATGGATTAGGTCACGGACTAATCCCATTGATATTCACACGTTAGAGCCAGACGCTGTGGTCGGAGGCGATTTTATTTTTGGTCAACGAGCGACACTAAGTGCCGCTAACCCTAATATGATTGATGATGGTGCGAAGTTATGGGTTCGGGGATCTGTTAGGGTGGATGGGGACTTGAAGACTGATAACGTCTGTAATGAGAATAATGAAGATTGTTTTAACCCTTCTGTTATTGCGGGAGCAGGGGTTAATTGTGCGCCTGGAAGTGGATTGATGAGAGGTGTAAGTACAGAGGAATTTCCAAGAGGACCTAATCCGACAGACCCTCCGGGTGAGTGGAGAACAGATGCTTTATGTAGTAATACGTTTTCTAGAAGTTGCCCTACGGGACAACATATGACAGGGATATCAAGTGGTAGTCCGCAATGCGCTTGTATTTATCCAGGCACTTGTGGTGGTGGCTCAACAACGACGACAGGTACGACGACTACGACTACCTCAACAGGAATCACTACTACTTCTAGTTATGGACCAAGTAGTTCGGGTGTTCCTATTGGACCGTAAAGTCAATTTAAGAATTTAAAGAAGTTATATAAAGGTCTGCCGTATTAATTCGGCGGGCTTTTTTTTAATTGTATTTCAATGGCTTGTTCGGTTTTTAGGCATGCATTAGTATTTATTTAACGCTCTTTTGTTACCATATCGTAGGGACACTCTCAACCAAAGAGGGGATTTATGGTTGGTGAAACGGGTAATATTTTAACATCAGCACTTGATCTTCAAGTGCTTGCTTCGCAGCGAACTGCGAAGGCAATTGATGCATCTCAATTACGGCTAGCAACAGGTCAGCGGGTAAATTCTGCTCTTGATAATCCAAATAATTTTTTTACCTCACTTTCTCTTTCACAAGATGCGACTGATTTAGGACGAGTCTTAGATGGTCTGTCACAAGGTATTCGTAGTTTGCAAGCTGCTGAAAATGCTTTGCTTGGTTTGAATGAAATTATAGGTAGTGTTGATTCAATTACACGCGACGCTCAACGAGTATTGGTAGGTAACACCAGAAATGTAAGCGATTTAATTTTAGCTGATGATCCAGTTCTTTATTATAAGCTTGATGAATCTACGGGTACAGCGGCAGCCAATTTAGGTACAGGTGGAAGTTTTTTAGATGGCGGTTATAGAAATGGCGTCGCTCAAAACGCTGGAGCACTTCATTTTGGCGAAGGAAATAACTCTGCAAAATTTGATGGCGTTAATGATTATATCTCTATTCGTAATCACCCCCTTATTAATACCAGTGCGGCAGGGTATGCAGAAAGAACAGTTGAGCTTACTTTTCAGGCAGATGATGTTAATGGACGACAGGTATTGTTTGAAGAAGGTGGAACAGGGAATAGTGCTGCAATATATTTAGATGACAATCGTATATATTTTGCAGCAAGAGATGCTGGAGATTTTGGACCGTTTGATATCAGCACGACTATTGAGGCTGGAAAAACATATCATGCCTCTTTTGTTTTAGACTCTAACGCAGGTACATTTACAGGATATTTAAATGGTGAAGAAGTAGGGACGGGCGATGTTACAAAGCCCCTAGCGAGACACACTGGAGGAGTTGCTATTGGTAGGAATATTAATGGAACTCATTTTCATGATGGTGCTAACCCTGGTAATGGAGAATCTTTTCAGGGAAGAATATCTGACTTTGCACTTTATAATTCTGTTTTAACACAAGAAGATTTAGAAAGCCGCTATGAAGCCACTCAATTGGATACAGCAGAACTCTATGAAAAAGAAGTGAGTACCTTTTTGGAGCAAATAGATCCATTTGTAAATGACTCTGGATTTCGTGGTGTTAATCTTTTAGACAATGATTTCTTAAGGACTAATTTTAATGTAACGGGCTCTTCCAAGTTGATTACAGAAGGGGGAGATTTTAGGTTATCTTCCTTAGGGCTTAATTCACCGAGCTTTAGAACACTTGAAGGTTTGAATGAAACATTAGACGAGGTTGAGCGTGCCTTAAAACAGTTTGAAACTTTTTCTAATAAATTAGCTAATAGTCTTAGTATTATTCAAGCACGACAAAACTTTACGGAGCAAAGTTCTAATATCTTGCAATCGGCAAGTAGTGATTTAGTCGTAGGAAATCAAGAGGAAGAGGCGGCTAATTTATTAGCGTTGCAGACTAGGCAGCAGGTTCAAGTGGCAACGTTAGCTCTTAGTAATCAAGGTACTAATATTGGAGACTTATTATTCAGACAATCTACACAATAATACTTAAGGCATTTCTTTAAATATTTTGAGCATTTCTGACTCAACCATGTTTGTGCAAGAGATTATCTTCACGCTATTCACGCCAGTAAACATTTTATCCATTCTCTCTTTCGCTGATATGCTTCTTTCTAATTTGAGGCATATAGCTTTAAATTCATCTTGTGAAATCTCAGTATAGTTTTCTGGCTTATTGTCACTGCGCTCTGGAAAAAGTTTTACAACATTGTTAGACATATTTTTACTCCCCTGTAGTTCTGCGAGTATTATTACCATAACGATAGTTAATAAAGGGTTAATTTTCATAATAATTGACATTTTCTATTACAATCTGTATCTTAAGCGCTCATTACATACATGTAAGGTAACTACTTATGACGCAAGATTATTTTAACACAGCTTCTAAAAGGCCCTTTGCCCTCAAAGGTGATGAGCGTTCAGAAATTAATGCTGCTCTATCAAGGTATTTGCACATGGATTGTTCTGAACGTGCTGCTCTTATAAATGATATTGAAATGACGGGTAGTTTTCGCCAATTTGGCTACGGCTCTCTTATCGGCGACCCATCTTCGGAGAATGATAAAGAATATGGTGGCGTCGCAGAAGGTTGGGAAAAAGGCGCATTTTGTAAAGATAGGCATTACCGCGGAACGCCAGATAAGCTTGGTGTGACTATGGGGGCACTAGAGACAGAAGATGGAACTGGCGGTCTTCCTGGTGTGGTGCAAGAAATTAGCGCAGGTAAAAATAATGAAGGTTCTTTCTCTGATCGTGTTCTTAAGAATATTAAAGATTTCGCCCTAAGGGAAACATCTCTTAACCCAATATATGAATATAAAGTTGTTGATGTAACTACTCAAAGACATGGTGACGTAAAAGCGCTGATTTGCGCTGCTGATTCCAAAAATCCACTTTATTTAGGGCGCGATGGTGAAACTTTAACAATAGAAGAAAAAGCTTCTGTTATTGCAACTTCGATAGGCATCCCTGGAGCAAGCCCTCGTAATACAGGCATGGCTTACTGGAGGGACCACGTACATTGCTGTACATTAGGTGGGTTTAAGCCTGATGAAAAAATTCAAAATTTGGTCGAGCTGGCTGAGCAATACCGTGCACAGTTAGAAATTGATGATCCTGAATTGTTTACTCAATTAACAACTTTAGAAGCGCAAGACGCCCCAGCGGGTGCTGAGGAAGGTGTTACATACGCCTCAGCTGTTTATGATGTCGAAGTTATTTCAGCTTCGAATAATCCAATCCGCGTGATAGAGTTACGTAGTAGAGCGATTGAAAATGCTAACTTACTAACTGACCCATTAAGCGCTGATCAGTTGACGCAAATTCAGACGTTAAAATCGGAATTAGAAGCACCAACAGTTCATTAAAATAAGGGACATTCATGATTGGATTAGTTGTCATAGGCTATGATGTATTACCAGAAGCCATGCTAATTGCATTACAGTGTAAGGTTGGTAAACAAGAACAAATTGTCGCTGTTCCTCTCGCTTCAGATGAGGACACAAACAACCAACGCCAAGCTATTTTAAATGCGATTGATAATGTTAATACTGGGCGTGGCGTCTTAGTGTTTACCGATAGTCAGGATGGCACTGCGGGACATATTAGCCTTTCTATTATTAATCAGGCGAATGTTGATGTCATTAGCGGTGTTAATTTACCGATGCTTTCTAAGGTCGTTGAAAAACGTAACGATTTATCCGTAGAAGAGTTGGCTGAACTTGCGCGCGACGAGGGGCGTAAAGGCATCACTTGGCGCACGTCTTGATTTCATAAGAGATGGTGTCCCCGTGGTTAAAACTACGGTAGCGAATTATTAGATATTTATGAGCAGAAAAAATGGCTCCTCGGGCCGGATTCGAACCAGCGACCAATTGATTAACAGTCAACTGCTCTACCGCTGAGCTACCGAGGAACACTGGGTAGTAGAAATAAGGTTGTTTGCTCTATTTGTCAATTGTGAATTTCGCTGTTTTCGCAATTATTTAAGCAGCCTCGTTATCACCTTCATCACTAGCGATGTCATTGGGGAAATACGCTTGTAAAGGTTTTACTTCCATTTCGCGTGTTTTAAGCGCTCTTATCGCCATAATCCCTGCTTTTGCAGAGGTCAGAAGGGTGTAATAAGGTATCTTATGCCCCAAGGCTTGTCTACGGATGCTGAAGCTGTCAGCGACCGCTTGTGGCCCTTTGGTCGTATTAATCATAAAGTCGATGTCTTCGTTGATAATTGCATCAACGATATGCGGGTGACCTTCCATGACCTTATTGATACGTTCAACTTTTAAGCCTGCATCTTGCAACATTTGGCATGTGCCGCTAGTTGCTACAAGTTGAAACCCAATTTCTTGTAGGTCTTTTGCCAGCGGTATCAGCTGTTCTTTGTCGCTGTCTTT
>JAMASZ010000269.1 GCA_023301585.1 Alphaproteobacteria bacterium
GTCTGAGTCGGATTGGGAAAAAAGTGCTTGCCGCTCTCTTGAAAAGCCAAAGGAGTAGGTCTATATTCGAACAAATTTCTAAATGAGGTTATTTTCCCCACTGGCAAATGGACCATTACCACCACGTCCATATCTTTTGTAACTATATATGACAACTTACATTTCCACACATCCAGTGGGTTTATCAAAAGAGTATTTCCTTTCGTTGCTTCATCGGTAGCCAGCGCCCTAACTTGTGCCATTACCGATTTCCTATCCACCAAAAGTGGTGACAGATGCTTATTGTGAAACAAAACTGACAACCCTTGCATCAAGAGCTCGTAATGCTCAAAGACCCCTTGAAGACTGGTAGAGATGTGCAAAAACCTCTCAACCATTAGTTCTTTATTCGCAAGGTTATGAGCCTCATCTCTCATCTTATTTGCAAATTCCTCGGCTTGCGCCACATGGTGCTCTACCTGTAGCAAGTGCTTTTGATTGGCATTAATGTGTTTGACATCGTTCGTAGTGGTAGTCGAGTAACCAAAGAAACCTAAAACTGAGTTTACGGCAGTTGCAAACATTGCTCCCCCAGCTATAGCCAATGGAATTATCTGCCGTTTTTCTCTTGGCACATGTTCTCGTCTAGCCATTTCAACAAATACAGCTCGCAATTCATCTACCGACCCAGTCCGCTCAATTACATCTACTAGAGCTCGTGACACATACAACGGTCTAAAATAGGGCGTTCCACTCATCCTTTCAGGTATAATCAACTTGGTGCAATTGATGTCATGCAAACTGTGTGCCTCAGGTTGATCAAACAATATGGTAGTACAACATGCCTGATGATAGGCCATGCCTTGCAGTTCACAAAACTCATCATATCCGGCATTCATCCAATCAGGTCTAGCAATCACATTTAGCAAAGTAGGCAATGGAGGCAGGGTTACCAATTTTTCAAGCTCATTGTCAGCAGACCTCCGATTCCCGCCTTTTGGCACTTCATTTGATACCACCTGGTCAGCCCCATTTTGTGGTGATAGAGTAGGTCTTGGACGTATGGGACTTCTGTCAGGCGCATAAGGATTGAGTCCCAACTCTTTCCAATAAGTTGACCACTCCAAATCTTCGCCCATCGCCTTAAACTGCGAGTCCGCCGCATCCTCCAACCGCAAACATCTGCTCTCCATGGCGGACACCGCTCCATACAAATGGGACAAGGCAGTTTTGTGAGACGCTTGCGAGACTTTATGCATGGCTCTACAACCTCCTTTGACCCCATCACGATATCCCGACAATTGAATCTTTATAGACATGTGGCAGTATCCTCCTAGTTCGTAGATGCCTCCTAGAAATACATAATTAACCAATTAAAAGTATGCTTGCAATTATATGAATTTAATGGACTTACCCTTCTTAACAAAGTGTGCTTTGTATGTATCTTCCTCATGCCTGGCAGGAGGTCCCTCAGGTGCCCGAGGATGCTCGATTTTGATCTTGGTAACCACCTTGGCCGTCAGGACGCTGAACATCCAAGACAGTAGTGTTATTCCTAGCAATATCTGGAGATGCATTTCGGCAAAAAACCTGTACGACTACTAAATTGCGACTGCCTCTGAGAATCCCAGTGTAGTTCAATCCAGGCCCAAGAACACCTTGCAAATTCTTGCAGTTTTGCCAATAGTATAGAATGAACTCTTGTTCCCTAGCTAGGCCTAGCCTATCTTCCCAAGCGTGCATTGCATTTCGTCTGGCCTAAACATTTTTTAGCATCTCAGTCCAAGAAAGTGCAAACCTGCTGCTCCGTTCTTTTCCTTTTTCAGATCCGGCTCCGGCTATCCAACAAACAAACAAGGGGAGAGAACGGTCCAGGGCTCCGCAAGACAAATCGGAAAGAAAGGAAGAATATGAGATTGACTTCGTATCCACATATGTATTGTGCTTTAGTCTAGCTCATGTCCTTGTATATAACCACCACCCTTCCTGCTTAACCCTTTTGTGTGCGCGCTCGCTCGAGCTATTTCTGTATCCACCCTCTCATTGAGAGTATAAATATGATATGCTTGCTATAGAATATACGTTAGTTTTAACCAACTTTCATGGTGCTTCGTTTCTTCGTTTGTGCGCTTGCGAATTTTGACGTTCCATGGCAGAGGGCGGAAGAAGGGAAGAAAAAGACAGAGATTCTGCGTTTCATGAAACCAGGGACATCGACTCCGACGAAGAAGAAGTGCAAATTCTTGAGGAAGTCGAAGAAGTAGTGGAGGAAGAAGTCCTCTACCCAGTGCTCCCAGAACCAGAAGACGAAATCAGACCCGCTCCTGCCATAATTCCCAACCCTCAAATACAACCTCAGCCAGTAGAGAATCCAGACCTATCTGACCACGAAGACTCGGAAGATTCAGATTCTTCAGACGAATCGGAAGAAGACGACAACCAAGCTGCCGCCAACATGCCTGCCGAACCAGTCAAACCCGGACAACTTCAAACTCTCCCCTCGTTCAATGGTGAACGCGGAGAGGGGTTTATTACCTGGCTGGAGACACTGGAAGCGGCCAAAATAACCTATAATTGGGCTGAGGATGCCCTCATTCAGGTCGCAAAGGCTAAAGGAGGCACTGCCATAGCGGAATGGGACCGGGGCAATCGTCTCCGTGGCGTCACTGCCACAACATGGCTTGGTAATCCATCTTTTCGGGAACTACTACACACTCGGTTCGGTCCAAAATACACGGCTGCAACCGCAGTTCACGCTGTAGCAGATCTGAAGCAGAAGCCGAGGGAATCCTGTGCTTCTTTCATGGATCGAGTCATCCTGGCCGTTAACCGACAAAACTATAACATTACGCAGGTCCAGAAGGACACACAGACCTACAAGGATGTATTTAACGCAGCCATTGTCTCCCATTTCGGAGCCGGGCTACAAAGCGACATCAGCACTGTAGTCCTGGGAGCTGCTGACGCTCCAGCCACCGTGGATGCAATCCTCAGAGCAGCAGAAGCCGTAGAGGCAGAAACTGCTAAGTTAGGCCCTCCCGGAGCATCTGCATTGGCTGTCACCACCGATGTTTCTCCTGCTCTGCCAGACCCTCTGCAAGACCTCACAGACAGATTCGAGGAATTAGTAGCGGCCATAGGGTATCAAAGGCGTAAACCTTTTGACAAAACTAAGAGCAGGTGCTACAATTGCAACAAGTATGGACATTTTAAAAACGAATGCCCTGAACCCAGGAGACAATCAAGTGGATCCAATCGAGGAGGAAGCTCGAACAGAGGCCGATTCCGAGGAAATAACACCAACGCGGTTGAGGAACAACCTGTGGAAGACCAGACGGACGCCCACCACGATCATCTTTATTCGGGAAACTAATCGGGGAGAAGAAACAATGCTCTATTTCTCTCCCGGCAAAAATTATGAGCTTCTGGACCGTCCTCTCATGCTGTTTTACCGCGGATCAGCCGGCAAAGAGACCTACCATCTCCGTGGAAATCAATGGAACTAAGGTGAGCGCTCTCTTGGACACCGGAAGTTCTGTTTCCCTAATTAATAGTACATTTAAAAACGAGATAATTAAACGTGGAAGTAATCGGGCTAGACCTGCATCTATCAAGCTCTGCGGAGCTGATGGCCGAGAATTGCAGAATGAAGGCTGTTATAGCCTCGCAGTACAGTTTCGTGGCAATATTCGGTATCATAACATAATGTTTATCCGACGGCTGCAAGTGCCCTGTATACTGGGTATGGATTGGCTAAGTAAATTGGGCGCGGTTATAAATACGTCCAACGGCAAGATAGATTTTACAACTACTGAGGCAGATCATCAACTAGGAGTAGTACAAGCAGTCGTTTTGCCTCCAAAATCTGAAACGCAAGTTCGACTAAAGTGTCCAGGTCAATTCTCCACCGGACTTATTGAATCTGGTCAGGATATGCCAGAGGAAACCATTGTTATGGATGGTATTGTTGATAGCGAAGCAGGTACCGACACCTGTCTAGCCGTTATGGCAAATTTCTCTCACCTCCCTGTACGACTAACCCCATCTATGAAGGTGGCTAAATTGACAATAGACAAGACTATGACAGTAACTCCTCTTTCTGACTGCCTGAATATTAATGTACATCCACCAAGGGTGGAAGATACCTCCCACGTGGACAGCATTCCCCTTGACCACTTACCCACTCAATTTAGATCAGAATACCGCTCATTGTTAAGAGAATTTGCTGATGTGTTTTCGAAAAATGATCTGGATATAGGGCATTGCAAAACCCTTCCACATCAAGTTCGACTCACCGATCCAAATCGCGTAGTATCAATCAATCAATATCGTATGCCCCATCACTTGAAACAAGTAGCTATCGATTATGTGCAAAAGTTATTAAATGCCGGGGTAGTTCGGAAGTCTAACTCAGTATTTAATAGCCCGTTAATGCTGGTAAAGAAACCACATGCAGACCCAAATAAACCATTGGCAGAGCAATATCGTCTAGTACACAATTATGTTGAAGTAAACAAAAACATTTCTCCTTGCAGTTATCCTTTACGACATTTGTACGAACTTCTTGACGAAGTTGCAGGAGGAAAAGTGTACTCGGTACTAGACCTTAGTCAAGGATTCTTTCAGCAGCACCTTATCGACCCTCACGAGGCCACTGCTTTTTCAATTCCGGGGGTAGGACAATACACATACTGTCGCTCACCGCAAGGTATGAATAGTTCACCTGC
>JAMASZ010000270.1 GCA_023301585.1 Alphaproteobacteria bacterium
TAGGTAGGGCCCACAGCTCGAATGCTGAAAGACAAAATAGTCACGGGATTAAAAAAACAGTATCGAGTGTTCCATACAGTGTACAAAAACCTGGCGTCACAGGCAAAATAGAGGTATCTCATTGGTTAACCGTGATTTCGGCCAAAACAGGCCCAGAAGGAAATATATTACCATCCAAAACTTTTCAGTCCTTAAAGGGTTAAGAGTTAAATTTAAGTTCTGGTCAGGCTGTAGGGCCCTAGCTAGGCGGTGCGGGGGACGGGGATGGCGATGTTTGCGGAGTGCATGCGATTCGCTTTAAAGTTAAATTAAATTCTTGTTAGAGCACAGATTACCGTTGTGAGTAAACAGTATATTTTTATACTGAAATTATTTCAGTGTAAATTTATACTGAAATTATTTCGGTATAATTTCGCTCGGTAATCTTTGGATACCGTTTTTATTTCGGTAAATTAGATTTTTTACCTCTTTTTTCCCCCTTGTTTACCGTTGCTTTCCTTGGATCTTTAAAAATTAATAACTCATCCAATATTGGGAATTATTCACACTTTGGGGTACCTTTCATGAATAGATTGCTATGATCTTTCTTTTTGCCACCTTTATTTCTAAAAATTACTGATTTTTACCTTAAAACCATTCTTAAGTACCGGTATGTACATAGTAATCACATATTACACAGTGTTTCTGACCTTAGACGCAGTTGCATGCCTGACAAATGCATTATCCAATGCTCTGCTAGCTGCAAAGATATGCGCCCTTCACTGATGTGTACTCTGTACCCTGCATTTGGTTGACGCATGTGCAATTTATGGATACGCCACTGGGGTGTCCTGTATCAGGGGCACATGTTCGGCAAAATCGGATGCCTGTGCGCATGAACCCAGATGGCAAACGAATCGTTTTAACTATGAATGAAACATATTTTTTCATTTTTTTGTTATGTTTGCCCTATTTTGGAACCACCGTAAAACAGTAAAAAGGGCAGCGGGGCCTTGCACCCTTCACCGATGCGTACTTTGCACCCTGTGGTTGGGCCGATGCAATGTGCGATTCATGGTTATGCCACTGGGGTGTCCCATATTGGGGGCACATGTTTGGCAAACCGGGTGCCAGTGTGCATGAACCCAGATGAAAAAACAGTACTTTCTACAATAATGAAACATATTATTTCCATTTTTTTCATTCTTGCCCCATTTTGGAACTCCCGTAAAATATTAAAATGGGTGTGTGGGGCCGCTTGAACCTTCACCGATGTGCACTTTGCACCCTGCAGTTTGGCCGATGCATATGCGATCCATGGCTAAGACTCTTTGGTGTCCCATATTGGGGGAACATGTTTGACGGATTGGGTGCCTATGAGCACAGACCCGCATTGTATCAAAGTACTTTCTACCAACAATCAAACATATTATTTCTTTTTCTTGTCAGTTTTGCCCCATTTTGGAACCCCCGTAAAATAGTGAAACGGGTGTGCAGGGCCGCGCTCCCTTCACCGATGTGTACGTTGCACCCTGTGGTTCGGCCGACGGATGTGCGATTCATGGCTATGCCGCTGGGGTGTCCCGTATCTTGGGCGCATGTTTGGCAGATCGGGTCCATGTGCACGCGGACCCGCATGGTAGCAAAATACTTTCTACCAATAATGAAACATATTTTTTCTTTTTTTTTGTCATTTTCGCCCCATTTCGGAACCCCATAAAATAGTGAACTGGGCGCGTGGGCCCGCGCGCCATTCGCCGATGTCTACCTTGCACCCTACGGTTGGGCTGATGTAATGTGCGATTCACAGCTATACCACTGGGGTGTCCTTTATTGGGAACGCTTGTTTGGCAGATTGGGTTTATTAAATACAAGAATGTTACTTGTATTGGTCTTAAGAATATTCACTGAGATATATCTTACAAGAATTTGTTACCTTTATTGTTCTTAAGAATATTCACTGATATATATATTAGAATTTTTGTTATATTGTTCTTTTAGAATGTTTCACTATATTCGCATGGGAAAACAGTGCACAGGGCACGACCTGTGTAGGTCCGTGCATAAATCTGCGCAGACGCGAATTATTACCGCTCTATGGCATAGGCATGCCCCTACTGGCATCCCAAAGCATACGGCCGCCGGCCGCCGCGCATGCACAAACATTCGAGCGCATGTGAGCGTATTCGGCGTCACTCGTTCCACCTCACCTTCGGATCGGATAGGGGACATATGTACATTATTATGATTAAGTCCACGAATCTGTCCTCGCCGATGGCGGCGACGCATTCCTAGAACAGATACGTACATTAGTACTTATCTGTTAACTAGTAGTATTTAAATTATAGTGCGACTTATATTTACCAACATTAAATTATACCAACATTGGCGAGAACACGCTGGTAAATATACCAGCGAAACTCCCTTTTTACCATTACGTATACTGAAATATATTTGGTAAAAAGTAAAATCAATAATGGTAAATATACCAACATTTCCAGCGGTAATCTTTGATTTTTTAGATTTTCGCCAAATGTTGGTAAAATATACGGTTTACTCACAACGGTAATCTGATTTCTCCGAGTGCATGCGTAGGACCCGACGGACGCGTAGGACTCGTACGTAGTTCGTACATCCGCCCGCCCCGAGCAGCGGAAGCCCCCTCCCCCTCCCCAAGCG
>JAMASZ010000271.1 GCA_023301585.1 Alphaproteobacteria bacterium
GCAGCGCTTGCCTTTCTTATATTCTTTGTTGTCATGATTATTGGTATCGTTAAGCATGGCTTTCATTTCTTTACCTTGTTTTTACCACCGGGCGTCCCGTTATGGCTAACACCCTTAATTATTCCAATTGAAGTTATGTCGTTTCTCACGCGTCCTATTACGCTATCTGTTCGTTTGTTCGCAAATATGATTGCCGGACACATTATGTTGAAAGTTTTCGCTGGTTTTAGCGTTGGTATGGTTGCAGCAATGGGCACCACAGGCATTATGGCTGGGGTTTTCCCGATGATATTTAACAGTATCATGATTGGATTTGAGTTTTTAATTGCATTTTTGCAAGCATATGTTTTCGCTATTTTAAGTTGTATTTACTTAAAAGATTCAGTGGATATTGATCACTAAAATTTGTTTAACCCATTTAAAAAAGGAAGAAAAAAATGGAATTAGAAGCAGTAAAATTATTAGCAGGTGCATTAGCCCTATTCCCACTATTCGGTGTTGGTATTGGTTTGGGTATGATCTTCTCTTCATACAATGAAGCAGTAGGTCGTAATCCAAATGCAGCCCCTATCTTAGATAAAAAATATTTCCTAGCTTTCGCATTGACTGAAGCTTTGGCTATTTTCTGTCTATTGATTTCACTATACCTAGTTTTCGTAGGTTAATTAGAGCCCAATAGAAGTTAAGAAGTATAATGAAAACTTTATCCGCTAGCATAATTGCATTTTATCTATGTAACGTTTCATCAGCATATTCAGCTGAGGACGCGTATCATGGCGAAATTCATGACACTATTAAAGCGGCTAAAGATGATCATTACATTCATGGTGAGGTTGCCCACAAAATAGAAGAAGGTATTCACAATGCTGAACACGCTTCGAAGGGTGGGCTACCTCAATTAGACCCAACTTGGTTTGCCTCACAGGTATTCTGGTTGGCTATATTCTTTGCTATTTTGTATTTTGTATTCTCAAAAAAGACACTGCCTGAGATTTCAAGCGTTATTGAGAACCGTAAAAATCACATTCAATCAAATTTGGAAGCCGCGGAAAAGCTAACAGCCGAAGCCGATCAGGTTCATGATGAATATCATGCCAACTTAGAAAAAGCTCAAGCATCTGCTGCTGAAGCAGTTCAAAAGGTTGATAATGAGATTAAGCAAAAAGCTGCAGATGCATTTGACGATTATAGAGAACGTTCAGAGACAGAAATCAATGCTGTTGAGGCGCGTATTCTTGATGCTAAAGCAGGTGCAATGAATGATATGAACGCAATGGCAGCGGAAGTTGCTAGCGTGGCTATCGAAAAGATTATTAACGAAAAAGCTAACCCTTCTCAGGTTCAATCTTTGATTGAAGGACTTTCGAAGAAATCAGCTAAGAAAGCAAAGGCAGCATAATGTTAGAACTTTTAGCAAAGGACACTGGTATTTGGGTTGCTATCTCTTTTATTACTTTTTGTTTACTTGCATTTAAGCTTGGCCGTAAATCGATCATAGATAAACTTGATGGTCGTATTAATGAAGTCAAAAAAGAAATTGAAACAGCTGAACGCCTTCAGGTTGAAGCACAAGAGTTATTAGCCCAGTATCAACGTAAACAACGTGATGCAGAACAAGAAGCTAAAACAATGGTTGATGAAGCTAAAGAACAAGCCAAAGCGTTACGTAAGAGTGCTAAAGCTGATTTAGAAGAGTTAATGGAGCGTCGCGAAGTTCACTTAACGGCACGTATTAAGCGCATCGAAGAAAATGCAATTGCTGATATTCGTAATCAAGCCGCTGAATTAGCGGTTGCTGCGACAACAGAAGCTATTATTCAAACATTGGATGATAAAAAAGGCGGAAAGCTTATTGATGCGTCTGTTTCATCAATCGCCAAGCAAGTTAACTAAACTATTTTAATGCTTTTCACACTTCCTTTTAATGGATACCCTTATCGGTATGAAAGCTAATCCTCTCAAAGCAAATAAGACTATCGCTAATTCTAATGACGCTCAGCGCATTATTGAAGATATTGGCATGCAGGCTAAAACAGCTAGCAGAGTATTGTTACGCGCTAATAAATCAGTCATATCACAAACGCTCAAAGACCTTGCCTCTATTATTTTAGAACAAGCGGATGCCATTCAAAAAGCTAATGAGCTTGATGTAGAACAGGGGACTAAGAAAGACCTACCCCCTGCCCTTATTGACCGTCTTACTTTGACGCCTGAGCGTATTCAATCTATGGCCGATGGTGTGTTGGCCATAGAAAAGCTAGAAGCACCCACTGGTAATATTCTTGAAGAATGGGCACGCCCCAATGGACTGATTATTCAAAAAATGGCTGTACCCATTGGTGTGTTAGGTATGATTTATGAATCACGTCCTAACGTTACAATTGATGCCAGTGCCTTATGCCTTAAATCACAAAATGCTGTTATTTTACGTGGTGGCTCAGAAAGTTTTAATTCTTCAACGCTACTTCATAAGCTAATTCAGCAAGCTTTGGAAAAGAATGGGTTGGACAAAAACATTATTACCATGATGCCCTCAACCGACCGCGCCTTAGTTGGCGCAATGCTAGGTGCTTCTGATTATATCGACGTTATGATACCGCGTGGAGGTCAAGGGTTAACCAGACGCGTAATGGCAGAGGCCCAAATGCCTGTGTTCGCACATCTCGACGGTAACTGTCACATCTATGTCGATGATAGTGCTAATATTGACTTGGTCGTTGAGGTTATTGTAAACGCTAAACTACGTCGTACAGGTATTTGTGGCGCCGTTGAATCGTTACTTTTTGACGCCACAATTGATGACAGCAAAGCTAAGGCAATTATTACAGCACTGTTAGATAAGGACTGTGCCGTCGTTGGTGATGATAAGGCTCAATCAATCGATAGCCGTGTAAGCTCCGCAAATGACAGTGACTGGAAAACTGAATATCTAGACGCAAAGATAAGCTGTAAGTATGTTGATGGTGTTGATGAGGCTATCAATCATATAAATACTTATGGGTCACATCACACAGATTGTATAATTTCTGAAAACTTAGAATCCGTTCAACAGTTTCAAATGCGCGTTGATAGTGCAATTGTTATGCATAACGCCTCTACGCAATTTGCTGATGGTGGTGAATTTGGTATGGGGGCAGAGATTGGTATTGGGACAGGTAAATTACATGCGCGCGGTCCAGTTGGCGTGAAACAGCTAACGACGTTCAAATATATTGTTAAAGGAACTGGGCAGACACGCCCTTAAAATTTGTATCATGGCAAAGTCACTTCCTAAAACGGCGTTAACGCCCCCTACTCTTAAAGACGCAGCACGTTGGAAAGGTCTTCGTGTTGGTTTACTTGGAGGGTCATTTAACCCTCCTCACCAAGGTCATATGCATATTGCGCGTATGGCACGTATCAAGTTCGGGCTAGATTTTGTTTGGTGGATAGTCACACCGCAAAACCCGTTAAAGGATAAAAAGAATACCGCACCTTATGATAAGCGTTTTAAAAAAGTTGAGGAAATAACCGCAAAGTCCCCTAAACAGATGGCTACGCATGTTGAGCGAGACTTGGGCACACAATATACGTATGAAACTATCAGCGAATTAAAGAAGAACTACCCCTCGACTGAGTTCATATGGATATGTGGGATGGATAACGCCTTAATTTTCCACAAATGGGATAAATGGCAAACTATCATCGATACAATGCCTATGGTCTTTATTGCCCGACCACCAGCAGGTAATTTAGTGCGTAATTGTCCCTTAAGATTGCTTACAAGCGTTAGTCACCGTCACAATACAGATGGTGTCAAAACAGACCTTACAAAGCCTTGTATTTACTGGTTAGAGGGTACAAAGATGCTAGATATATCCTCTACCAAAATAAGGAATAAGAAAATTTAATCAAAGGCTTAAAGGAAAATATGAATATTTTCAGCTCATAATAAATGATGATTTTATTGTAGTTTTCATCGATTCACGATAAAATAGAGGTATGAACAGAGAGTTCTTATTATATTTGACCCTATTTGAAAGCGAGGTTATGTGACGCTTAAACACTTATGTGCACATTTCTTTTCTCAAAAATTCCAAACAACATTTTGGCCTTAGTTGCCCTTGCGTCTATATTTCACGGATGTGAAGAAACTTGTGTTGAATTATGATAAGAATTATGTTTTTTGTACTTAACAATTAAAGGGGGAATTAAAATTCCAATAAATACATCAACAGAACCACTAACTCCGTTAGAACTAAAAGACTTGGTCATGCAATCATTAGACGATGACAAGGCTATGGACATTGAAGCAATAGACTTATCTGGTAAATCAGCGTTAGCCGATTATATCGTCGTTGCTTCTGGTACATCAACCACACAAGTTGTAAGAATGGCTGAAAAGCTCAAGGATAGACTAAATGTTCGCGGACTTAAAAACATTAATATTGAAGGCGCACCACAAGGTGACTGGGTCGTAATGGATGCTGGCGATATTGTTGTCCACCTCTTCCGTCCAGAAGTACGTGAGTTTTACAATATTGAAAAAATGTGGAACATGGCAGCTCCATCACCAACACAAGATGGTGGATTTCAGACAGCCTAGGGCATAAAACCCTATTAATTACACTTCATATCATGCACTTTAACAGGCATGAACTTCTCAGTTGAATTTATTACTATTGGTAAATTGAAATCAAACAGCCCCTTCTTCGCGTTGTTTGATGAATATAAAAAGCGTCTTAAGGGTAAGTTTAATCTTATTCAAATGGACGCCCAGAATACTCCAGCAGAACATCAAAAGATTTTAGACAAAATACACCGCAATGCAAAGTTGATTGTCTTGGACGAAACGGGCAAAACCCTTCCTAGTATTGAATTCGCAAAAACCCTCGAAAAATATCAAATAGACTCCCCTAGCACTCCTATTCAATTTGTTATTGGCGGTGCTGACGGCTTGAGCAAAGAGATTTTACAGAGGGCAAATCTTATAATTAGCTTTGGTAAACAGACATGGCCACATATGATGGTGCGTGTTATGTTGATAGAGCAAGTTTATCGCGCACAGCAAATACTCGCTAACCACCCTTATCACCGCCAATGATTTAGACTATGAAGTTTTTTATAACCATTCTCATTTTATCACTTTTGCCTGTGGCTAGTTATGCTCAGCCAACACCATCATCACACCCTAGCCGTGACCTTGAAAAGCGCATGGAGCGTGAAAAGGTTAAAAAAGCTGAACTAAAGAAGAAAATGAAATCCATTGAGAGTGAGTTGAAATCTAAAAAACAAAACATTCTTAGCATTACGCGTAAAATTCAAAAGAATGAAAAATCGCTGATTGAGCTTGAGCGTCGTATCAAGACGCAGAAGGCTGAAAAAGTAAAATTAGACAAACGCTTTAACGAAGATAAAACAGCTATTGCAGGGTTAATATCTGGGCTGGAACGTATGCGCCGTATCCCCCCAGAGGCGTTGATAGCCCGTCCTGGCGCACCGCTAGAGACCGCGCAAAGTGCGATGTTGTTGCAAAGCATGCTTCCTAACATATATCACCGCGCCGAAAATTTGAGAAAAGATTTAGATAGGCTAAACACAATCATTGTTGAGCTTGAAGGACACCAAAAACAAGCAAGAACGATGTCACAATCTTTAAAGAAAAACCAAAGCGCATTATCTAACTTAATGGCGGAACGTAAAAAGCTTTATGCCCAAACATCTAAAAATGTGAAGAAGCAAGAAGAAGAACTTAGAAAAATATCTCTTGAAGCGAGTAGTTTGAAAGATTTGGTTGCGCGGATTGAAAAGAAGCAAAAAGAAGCCAATAGAAAGAAAACTATCAAGCCTAAAGCGCAAAAAGCTAGTGTAACCACAAGACCAGCCCCTCGCCCCAAAGCAACGCCTATTCCTAAGGCTGGCTCTGCACAATTGCCGGTATCTGGCATGATTACAGTTAGTTATGGTTCACGCGATGATATTGGTGCCGTGTCTAAAGGAATTAAGATCTCTAGCCGAGCAGGAGCAGTTATTGTTTCCCCTATGGGGGGCGTTATTGATTACGCAGGCCCGTTTAGAGGATATGGAAATTTAATTATAATAAAACACCAGAATAACTATCATAGTCTTATTGCAGGATTTGATAAAATTGATACAGTTGTAGGACAAGCTGTCAGTGCGGGTGAACCTTTGGGTTATTTAAGTAAAAATACCTCTAAATCAAAACCGTCATTGTATTACGAATTAAGATATAAAGGATCTCCTGTTAACCCTTCCAAGAAAATTTCTGGGTTACGTTGATTACAAATAAATATTGATGAATAAAGGATTTCTTCATGCGCATTTCTAACATTGTTTTAATGACTCTATTGTTGACTGTATTCGCAGTCACGTTGCCGACGTCTGCATCTTATGCGCAAGCCAACAAAAAAGAAGAAACCAAATCCGCTGAAGACGCGAATGCAACCGAAGTTGCAAATGATAATAACGAAGCCGAAACGGTTGATAACGAAGAAACATACAGACAATTAGGATTACTTGGTGATGTCTTTGAACGTGCGCGTTCACAATATGTCGAACCAGTTACTGATGAGGAACTCGTAAAACACGCTATCGGTGGAATGTTATCTAACCTAGATCCGCACTCATCATATTTAGACGCCGATGATTTCAAGGATATGCGCGTACAAACAAGCGGTGAGTTTGGTGGATTAGGTATTGAAGTAACCATGGAAAATGGGTTCGTGAAGGTTGTATCACCTATTGATGAAACGCCCGCTGACAAGGCTGGAATTGAAGCTGGTGATTACATTACACATTTAGATGGAGAGAGCGTAATTGGCTTATCTTTATCCGAAGCCGTCGATCAAATGCGCGGTAAAGTTGGCGAGCCTATTGAGTTAACCGTTGTTCGCGAAGGCTTAGATGAAGCATTAGAAGTCAAAGTTGTTCGCGATGTTATTAAAATTGAGTCTGTTAAAAGCCGCGTTGAACAAGAAGATGTTGGGTACTTACGTATTACAACCTTTAACCAAAACACAACAATCGGACTGAAAAAAGCTATCGCAAAAATTAAGGCTGACGCTGGTGATAAAGTTATTGGGTATATCTTAGACTTGCGTAATAACCCAGGTGGGCTTTTAAACGAAGCAATCACGGTGTCTGACGCTTTCCTTGAAAAAGGTGAGATTGTATCAACACGCGGTCGTAATGAAAACGACACGAAACGTGACAATGCACGCCCAGGTGATTTAATCGATGGCAAGCCTGTTATTGTAATCATCAATGGTGGTTCCGCTTCAGCATCCGAAATTGTTGCTGG
>JAMASZ010000272.1 GCA_023301585.1 Alphaproteobacteria bacterium
ATGTCGAAGTCTTTACTTCACAGTCGAAGAAAAGAGTTAGGACAAAAGTCGTGGGCGTGGGGCGTGCCTAAAACCTGTACCAGAGGTTTTTGGCGCGTCAAATGAACTCGGGGTGAATTTCCATCGCATCGATCGTAATATACGTCGGATGCATAGATGGCACGTGTAGAAGTGTACACATTTGTGTATGTCCTAAGGAACGTTCCCTATGGCAAAATAACAATACGCGAATGTGTGAGATGTGTAAGAAAGACTGCTATCCTCCTCGCTTGTCGAGGGCAAATAGAAAAGCAGCTAGTGGTGCGTGAGTCTTGGTTCAACCTGGTCACATCCGGGAGAGATCCGATAGGTCCCAATCGCGAGATTTAGACCTGGATGTCGACAGGGTAGACATCATCTCATTGCAACGGGTGTGATATGTACGAATAGGTTCGTGCATATTCACCGTGCACTGACACCCTCCCGCAGTTCAAGAATATTGAACTGGATAAACCACTGTTGTCTACCTGACTCTATGACCTTACGACTCCAAATACAATGGACCAGTGTAGCCCATGAGTCGCGAGATATGTCGCCAGAAAAGCAGACGAAACAATGTTTTGGTGAGGCAATCAGCCGGGTTGATCGCACCAGGAATGTGTTGGAGGAAGATGTCCCCTCGTTGGATCCATTCTTGAAGTGCGAAGAACTGGATGTCAATATGGCGGGTACGGATGGTTGGTTTCCCAGCATTTGCCATGGCAATTGCAGCCATATTGTCTTCATATATGGTCGACGGTCCGTCTTGGGGAATATTCAGTTGTTGAAGAATACTCCTGATGTGCAACAGTTCTTTGGCACATGCAACTGCGGCTATAAATTCAGCTTCTGTTGAACTTGTTGCAACAGTAGGCTGTAGCTTTGTCTTGTACGCAATGGATGTTCCACCCAAATGGATGGAATACGCTCCGATGGATTTTCTCGTCGTGAGGCATGGAGCATGTGATGCATCCACGTATCCGCATACTCGCGATGGCGACGAAGGGTATGGATAATCTTGTTCGATGTCTTCCATTTCACGTGGCGTTATGTCCCCTACTGGTAGGTCGTCGCGCGATCGCGTCCTCCAATATATGAGTCCGCGTTTCTTTGTTTGACGTAAGAAACGTAGGACTCTCTTGGCCATTTCGTAATGTATCTGATGCGGTGCATTATTGTATCGCGAGAGGAGAGATATCGCGTTCCCGATGTCGATTCTTGTCGTAACGTAGGCAAAAATAAGCTCGCCGATAATCGTCCGATATGAATATCCCATTCTGCTCTCTAAGTCTTTTGCGTCGTTGTCATCTGTAGGTCCGACTTCACGCATGATCTGGTCGACAGCCGAAGGTGGGATCGGTTCACGAAGTGGGTGATCTGTTTTCGATGGTGTGGTCCAGTTGTGGTCCGTCAAGATCTTCTCGATATATGTCGCGGAGTGAATTCTAATGTAATCGCGCGTCTGTTCAACGTCGATTCCATTGTACTTAGACAGTAGCTTGTCTTCTGGGATAAAATCAATCCTTGTCGCAAGGTCTTGGAGGACTGCATCAAGTGTTTCTCGGTGCTCCGCGGCGAAAGCAAAATCATCAACTTGTCTGCATGCCAATATGTCGTGTTGTTGATATGTTCCACTGTATATACATGGTTCATGATCTGTGTTGATCATACCCATGTCGAGAAGGTGCTTCGAAATCTTTGTGGCCCATAATACTCCTGATTCTGGATGCCCTTGTAGAGCATGCTGAACAGGGAGGACCATGTCTGTAGTAAGCTTGATTCCAAATTTCTGTTCGTACCAGTCAATGTATGGTGCATCAACATTGACATATGTCGATTCTGATGGAGGAGGGGATTGGGCATACGCATTTGTTGCATCCCCAGCCATAACGATGTAGTTTCGTGATGCCGCTAAGCTAAAAAATAGACGCTGACTTGTCTGCCCAATACATGCAGAATATGTCCGTGCATATTTGAGACCCTTGTTGATCTTGGACCCATCACAGCAGTTTCTTGCCTGTCGTGTGCCATCAGCCTTGATCGTATAGCTCCATACTTGTCGTAAGACTATCACATTTCTTGGTCGACGTATTGGCTTGCCATACATTTCATTTGCTAACATCTTGTCTAACATTGCATACTCGGCGTTTTGCCATTCTTTCCATTCAGGTAGCTGTTTGAGATGACGACGTGTCATCTTTGCCTTTATGTCCATTGCCGCTGTTCCCTTGATGGCCATAACGATTTCGTCATCATTTGGCATATCTGTTTCCTTGATCGGTTCACCCTCTTTCATCTCGTACAGCGTTTTTATGCTGTTTCGAAGTTGATCGATTTGGATTCTTGTCGTAGAACGGTATTCGGTGTCCATTGCCTGTCGATCGGCTGCGAAGACCAAAGTGATAAATGGGTCCCTCTTATGTTGAGCATCTTGGAGGGCTTTCTTCAGGGCAATGTTGGCGTCCTGTACCGTGAAGATCGGTTTCCCGTCAATTTCAATTATGTACGATCGAATGAAGTTCTGTTTCCATTTTCGAATACCGGATGCCGTTGAACGCGGTGTGATTGTTTGTAGAAATGCCCGTTTTCTCTCTGTGCATTCATCAAGTTCGATTCCCAGATTGTCATTGTTACACTTGATTGGCAATGTAACCGTTTGTAAATCAGGAAATGGTGATTGCATGACTTCCAATGATAGTTCCGTCGGTGGTGGAACTTCGATATCATTTAGTAACGGAACCAATTTCGTTCGTGCATTGGTCAGGTGTAATGCATTTGGTGGCTTGTCCTTCATTTCTAGGTCCGTCATTCCTTCATCGTATTTGACGTGTGTTGCCGTTTTTATGCGCTTCGTTCGTAGATCGAAGTAATAAATTTGCGACATTGTTCCTGTATATCCCAGAAATAATCCTTTCGCGACTTTATCCCAATCGAGTTTGTGACTCTTTCTTGTTGGGGTCTTCACGTAGACTCTGCATCCAAATGTCCGTAATTTTGAGATGTTGGGCCTTGTATTGCCCATCGCCTCATGTGGTGATACAGTCTGGCCCGCATGCGGAATATAGCTATGAATCCGTAACAAATGGTTGAATGCGTAGTGCCACAAGTTTAATGGCATATTCGCACCATGAAGCATCGATCGGATTGCATTTCCGATGATTTGATGCGGTCTCTCAGCAGGCGAATTCTGATGTGAAGATTCTGGTGCTGTCAGTCGGATTGAAAATCCGTGTTTTTCGAGCAAATCTTTTATCTCTTGAGAGTTTCCTAATTCACCACCCTGGTCCATACATGCGATGCGATTCGGATTTTGTGATTTGAATCTTGTAAGCCAACGATGTAACCATGTCACAGGTGGACGTTTGGATCCAGTGGGAATACCAAATAAGCGGTGAGTTGCGTGATCTGCCAATAGGAGGTAAGATTGATCACCATCAATGCTTGTGAGGAGTTTGGCTCTTGTAGTGTCGGATGATCTCTGTACTATAAATCCCCAATCAATCGAGATCCCTTGCCCAAATTCGGTTGCATCTGCTCTTATATCTCCCTTTTGTTTTGTTGCATTTTTCATCTTGCATACGAAACATGTTGGGCATCCTTCGAGAGGGGTGTCTGGGCTAGACATCTTCGGTATACCATCTGCATATTTATGCATTTCGGTTACCATTCTCTTGTTCAAATGGCATAGTCGTTGGTGCCATAGAGTCTTCAACGTTTCGTCGGTTATCGTCGAGACTGTATTCGTTTCTTCGTAGGAAACTATCGGCGGCACAATCGGTTTTGTGAAGAGTAATTTTCCGATCACTGACAGTGGAATCGTGATCGTGTGTCGATTCCTGCGACCAACAAATGTCGCTTTTCCTTCGTTGTTGTCGTAGTCAGTTGTGGTCATGAATCCACTGAAGATATTTGATTCATATTTAACAATGTCTCCCGGTGATAGGATAGTAACTGGCATCGAAGGCGTGTGCCATGATCTTATCATTTTAAAACCATTGTTATCAGTTGGTATTTTTATGAATCCTTCGCCGATGCATTCATGGACGTTCTTTCCCGCATCGGTTAACGATTTCTTGAAGTTTATCGGCTTGTAGTCATGCAATATATGGCGATGACATGTGGTTGTTGCATCTGAGCCGTTGTCAAACTGGGCCGTTATATGTGAATGCGAGATTCGTTCATTGATGGAATGAAGTATCTCTGGTGTTTCTTCCTTGCATTCTTCAGCTGTTTTTATCTCTTCATTCCAATTGTCAGAAAGATTAATCATGAAACCGTCCTGATAGTCCACACCTATTCCTGTCAGTCCATCGATGTCTAACGTGTCATTCGTGTCCATGTTTTCCTGAATAGAGTAGACGATGTCGTTCGTTTCTTCGCTGTTGTCAATAGATTCGACATCAGATTCGTTTCCCGTAGTGACTTCATCATCTTCTTCTTCTTCCTGAACAGCGTTGACTTGCCGTTCTTTCTTCCGTTTCATTCTCGGCGGGCGCGTCCCTTTTTTTTTAGTATCTTGTTCTCAAGTGTCGGGTCTTTCTTGAGGTGATCGCGGACATATATAAAATTTGCCGTGATTCTACAATCCTCAACGTCGTGTCCTGGATTCCCACATGACTTGCAAGTTTTCTCCTGTCGCTGTGCAATTGCGTGTACTGCATCTAGTTCTTCGTGCATAGCATGTTGCTGTTGATTGTCCAGACCCATGTCTTTCGACCAATTCACCAGTGTGGTACCGAGGTTCGGGAGCATGAGATTGAACGGGATGTTGTTCCCCTTATCATGCTCACTCCTAAAACAGCGTTCCGCTCGTTCTCGAAGTCGAAGTTCATATTTTGGGTGAAGTCTGCGGAGAGTCAGCTCCGTTTGCTCCCATTCAGTGTACAGCCGTCCTTTGAGTCGTTCACGTTCAACATAGTTCGACATGTTGTTTACGTGGTCTCCGAATGTGTGTCCGATGTTCTGTATCGGAATCTCAAGTTGTATTGCATCTTCATTCAGCAGTGGATGCTCAAGCCGCATAATATTATGCAATGCAAGATATCCATCTCCACGAGCTGCAGTCACGATATTTCGCATCTCCGGTGCATTCTTGGGGAACATGTTCTCGTTGTTTAGAAGCATGTGTAATAACGAAGACATCTTTGTACGATTCGAATGTTTTTCTTCTCCGACATTCTTCTTACTCCATTCAGAACCCATCGTGTTTCCGATCTGAAGTGTGTTGGTCGGTGGAATGTAAATTCCGTATAGGCTGGAATGTGTTTCCAGATCCTGGTACCATAGCAACAAGTTCTTTCGGTTCTTGAGTTGGAGCGACGTTGATTTTAGGAAAGACTTATGATCAATATAAGCTTTCTTTGGATCCTCAACCCGTCCATTTGGAAATAGATTTCCTCTTTTCCTTTCCGGCTCGGCCTCTTCCTTCATGGGTGTGAAAATTGGCCTTTCTGGATCTAGTCCTTGGGAGACTACCGTGTCGAGCATGACCCTGAGGTGTCCGTCTTCGTTTTCGTCTTGAAGTCGTATGAGATAGTCATGTATGTCCATGTCCATCAACTCTGTGTCCTCATCATAAATTGAATATGGAGTGTTGTTGAATTCGTGATCAACACTCGCATTTTCATGATTCGTCCATGTTTCTCGACCTTTGCGTATCGCGAACAGGAGTCTGCCTGCAATAACAATCCTGAAGTTTTCCGTCAATGGTCCGTCCGTTTCTTTGATAAGCTCCGTGACGTTGAATCTTGTTGTGAAGTCAGTGTTGCGAATCTTCAAGTGAAAAGTGATCCGAGGCACTGATTTTCTCGTTTTGGGCGGCATGTTGTATTTTCTACCGCAAATTCAATTGGTAGCACAATTGCTCATAACCTGTCAAGACACCTAAGCGGGTGAAGAGAAGCGATGGCTCGCACTAAACTAGGTGTCGGTAAATCGTGTATCTATTCTTTAGTAAACGTATTTCTCGGTCGTTGCCTGGGGCAACGGGGCGTGTCCCTGAGGGACCCTTGAGAAAGCAGAGTTTCGTTGAGAAGAAGTGCGCGAGGGCACAACATCGGTCCCGACTCGTAGTCGGCAAAAGATCGATGTTGTCGAAGAGTTGGATCGTTGATCGTCCAACAATGACAATGATCATCACGACAGTCATATATGTCGAAGTCTTTACTTCACAGTTGAAGAAAAGAGTTAGGACAAATGTCGTGGGCGTGGGACGTGCCTAAAACCTATACCAGAGGTTTTTGGCGCGTCAAATGA
>JAMASZ010000273.1 GCA_023301585.1 Alphaproteobacteria bacterium
CTTGTTGCTTCTGCGCGTGCTTATGTTCATTCTCTAAATAAGTTAGTGACAAAGCGTCAAAAATCTAAACCAGCTGACGTCTAAAAAAATTAAATCAGCTTTAATATTTTTTCAAAGACATCGTGGAACATTGGCTCTGTGAGACGTTTTGTTGAGGTGTTGTACTTTGAGCAGTGGTAACTGTCGATTAGTGTTAGCCCGCTTTGCAGTTTATGGGTGGCGCAATGAGCGAATTTATAGCCAGAGAGTTTTTCTCCGCTGGTTTTTAAAACGGCATTATGCCCGATTAAGCCTAGGGCTAAGACAATCTTTAAATTTGGCATGTGGTCAAACTGGCTTTTAAGGAATGGTTGGCAGTTATTGATTTCATAGCCAGTTGGCTTGTTCTCTGGTGGAAGACATCTAACGGCATTGGTGATACGACAGTTTATAAGCTCTAACCCATCATCTGCATGAGCTTTAAACTCTCCTTTGGCTAGTTTATACTTTAATAGGGTGCTGTAGAGAAGATCACCTGCGAAGTCGCCTGTGAAGGGTCTGCCTGTGAAATTGGCGCCTTTTAGCCCTGGTGCAAGCCCCACAATGAGTATTTCCGCGTCTTCTGAGCCGAATGAGGGCACAGGGGCATTGAACTTATCGGGGTATTTTGCTTGGTTTTTAGCGCGAAAAGCCGCTAAACGTGGGCAAATTTGGCAATTATGGTCAGGTGCGAGGATTTTTTTCTTTGTCATGCCTTATTAATAGTGAGTTTGGTCAAGAAAATAAAGCGTGAAAAGCGCTTCAAGGGTTCTTAGGGGTTGCAGTTTTAAATAAAACCCTCTATAAACGCTCAATAATTAGCCCACATATTAGAGATAAAAGGTAGAAATCATGGCTCGCGTTACTGTTGAAGATTGTATTGATAAAGTTACTAACCGCTTTGAACTTGTTTTGGTTGCGTCACAACGTGCCCGTAAAATTGGTTCTGGTGCTGCTTTAACACTTGACCGCGACAATGATAAAAACCCTGTTGTAGCGCTTCGTGAAATCGCTGAAGAAACAGTTGAAGTTGAAGATCTTAAAGAAGGCCTTATCCGCAATAACCAACGTGTTATTGCTCTTGATGATGATGGTGAAGACGTTATCGACATGATGGACGGCGAAGAAGAATGGGGTAACATCGGTGCAGAAACAACTGAAACTGCTCCAGAAGGCGCTGAAGAAGAAACAAAAGCAGCCAGCGATGAGCCTGATTTATCAGATTTAGCCGGCGTTCCTGCTGAAGGTTAGTTCCTAGCTCAAAAATTGTTTAAGGAGGCTGGTTATCCAGCCTTTTTTTATGCCCTAAAGCCTATTCATATCGTGATTTTGCGCCTTAACCATGTTATCTTGGAATATAATTATCAGATAAGCCGAGTTTATTAATGCAGTTATTAGAAGATTTATTGAAGATCATGCGAACTTACTCGCAAGACCTCGATGAAAAAATTGTCGAAAAAGCGTATTTATTCGCAAAGGAAAAGCACGCAGGACAAAAACGTGTATCAGGCGAAGAGTATTATACACACCCTGTTGAAGTGGCGATGATATTGGCTGATATGCGTATGGACACGACGACAATTATTGTCGCGATTATGCATGATACGCTGGAAGACACGTCTGCGACCTATGAAGAAGTTACGGAGCTTTTCAGCAAGGAAGTCGCTGATTTAATCAATGGCGTTAGTAAGCTAACGAAAATTGAAAGCCAAACATTTGAAGGCAAGCAAGCTGAAAACTTTAGAAAGCTTTTGCTTGCGATGTCAGAAGATATTCGTGTGTTGTTGGTGAAGCTTGCTGACAGACTTCATAATATGCGAACTCTTTTTCACTTTAAAGACCGCCCAGATAAAACGTTCCGTATTGCGCGTGAGACACTTGATATATATGCGCCCTTAGCAGAGCGTATTGGTATTCACCAGATTAAAGAAGAGCTGGCTGATCTATCGTTTAATTACATTAACCCAGAAGCGCGTGAGAGTATTACCAAGCGCTTATCTTTCCTTCGTAAAGAAGGTAATGACATCATCGAGAAAATTATTATCGGCCTAGAAGTCATCATGAAAGACTCTGGGATTGAAGCGACGGTAACTGGACGTGAAAAAACGCGTTATTCTATTTGGAAAAAAATGCAGCGTAAGAACGTTACGTTTGAACAGTTATCAGACATTATGGCGTTCCGTGTGGTCGTAGAAAATATTGAAGAATGCTATCACGCTCTTGGGGTTGTTCATTCTAAATATCCTACAGTTCCTGGACGTTTCAAGGATTTTATCTCAACACCAAAGCCGAATGGTTATCGTTCTATTCACACAACCATTATTGGTCCAGAGAGCCAGAGAATTGAAGTTCAAATTCGTACCAAAGAAATGCACCGTGAAGCTGACTTAGGGGTAGCCGCACATTGGGCGTATAAAGATGGTAAGAAAAAAGTAGATAAGCGAGATTTAAAAAATTATCGTTGGTTGCGTGAGTTATTGGATATTTTAGAGCAGGAGCAACGCCCAGAAGATTTCCTTGAGAATACCAAGTTAGAATTATTCCAAGAACAAGTGTTTGTGTTCTCGCCTAAGGGTGATTTGATTGAGTTGCCTCAGGGAGCTACACCTGTTGATTTTGCGTATGCTGTACATTCTGACGTTGGTGATAAATGTGTTGGCGGTAAAGTAAATGGTCGTATTGCACCCCTAAATACTAAGCTTGTGAATGGTGATCAGGTTGAGATTATTACATCAAAAAGTCAGAACCCATCGCCTGCATGGGAAAGGTTTGTTGTTACTGGTAAAGCGCGTTCACATATTAAACGGTATATTCGTCAGCAACAGCGTAGTGAATATATTGCCCTTGGTCAGGTAATGTTGAAGAAGGTATTCCAAAAAGAAGAATATGACTTTACGGAGAAATCTGTTGCGGGGGTTGTAAAACAATTACGCGTAGATGAAGTCGATGATATTTACGCGAATATTGGGGCTGGTCATTTTTCTGCACGTGATGTTTTTAAGGCAATATTTCCATCTCACAGAGCGGAAGTCGTTAAAGCCCCAAGTGGCGATATTAAAGATTACGCAATGGCGCGTCGTTCAGATAGTGATAAACCAATACCTATTAAGGGTTTAATCCCTGGCATGGCGGTGCATTTTGCACGTTGTTGCCATGCTCTTCCAGGTGATCGTATTGTTGGTATTGTGACCACGGGTAAAGGTGTTACCATTCATACGATTGATTGTGAAACGCTTGAAACTTTCGCGGATACGCCAGAACGCTGGATTGATGTGTCGTGGGGCGATGGACCAGATACGCCAGAGTCACATGTTGGGCGTTTAGAAATCACCTTTATGAATACACCTGGTGGACTAGGTAATGTATCAACCGTTATTGGCAAAAGTGGCGGAAATATCGTCAATTTAAAAATCACAAACCGTTCCTTAGATTTCTGGGATATTCTGTTAGACGTCTATGTGAAGGATACGAAGCATCTTAGTAATATTATCGCCGCGTTAAGGGCTACGGCGGAAATCACCTCTGTGGACCGAGCTAAGGGTCGTTAGAGGATTACGATGCTTTTTAAGCGCAAAGAAAAACTTAACCTTACAACAAAAATTAAAAACCTAGTTTTACCAGAAATGGGTTGGAAACGATGTGTCACGTATTATCGCTTGCGCATTAAACGTTTGAAGGCGTCAACACATTCCATTGCTGGCGGTCTTGCAATTGGTTGTAGTATTTCTTGTACACCTGTTTTAGGCTTTCATATTATTCAGGCGCTTTTACTCAGCAAGCTTTTTCGTTGGAATTATATATCTTCAGTTGTGGGAACGGCCTTTGGAAACCCTTGGAGTTTTCCGTTTCTGCTAAGTGCGGAATATTTTATAGGTAAAAAAATAATGGGATTTATAGGGTACGATACCGTGTCAGCTGAGAGCGTGAGTATTGAAATGACAGATAACTTTTTTGATAAGTCGTTTGATATATTAGTCCCAATGTTATTTGGGGGGTATTTCCTTGCAATAATAAGCTTTCCTATTTTCTACATTATATTCTATAGCTTAGTTAAGAAATCACGATTAGAGAAATAAATGATTATTGGTACTGGAATAGATTTACTTGATATAAGACGCCTTGAAAAAATCATGGAAAAGCATGGTGAGCGATTTCAAGAGCGTTATTACACGGATAATGAAGTGGAAAAAGCCCAGAAACGTGAGAGTTCTGGTGGTCAAATCCTGTCTCTTGCTAAGCATTTTGCAGCAAAAGAGGCGTGTGCCAAAGCGCTGGGTACAGGCTTTATTGATGGTATTTATATGAAAGATATTGAAGTTATTAATGATAATCGTGGAAAGCCTGAATTAAAGCTATATAATGGTGCGCTGAAGCGGTTAAATGAAATGGTTCCAAGTGGAGCGAAGCCTTGTATTCATGTGAGTTTAACTGATGAACCACCTTATGCGCAGGCGCAAGTAATAATTGAAGCAATTAAAGAAGCAATTAAAATAGACGAAATTTAAGGAACTATAATGGCTAGTTTAAAAAAAGATAATGATGCTGATACTCAGCTAAAAGCAGACCCAAAAAGAAAGCCTGATGGAGATTCTGCGCCGTTGAAGCCTAAAGAGGAGATTAGCGAGTTCGTAAAAACAGCCATTATCGCTATTATTTTGGCACTTATCATTCGTACATTCTTATATGAGCCATTTAATATTCCGTCAGGATCGATGTTTCCAACTTTAAAGGTTGGTGATTATCTATTTGTTAGTAAGCCTGCATATGGTTACAGCAAGCACTCATTCCCATTTGGTGTAGCTAATTTTGAAGGACGTATGGCAGAAAATCTTCCTAAGCGTGGTGACGTTGCTGTCTTTAAATTACCGACCAATACATCGGTTGATTACATTAAGCGTATTGTTGGTATGCCAGGGGAAACAATCCAGATGCGTAATGGTCGTCTTTATATTAACGGTGAGCAAGTCCCGCGTGAATTTGTTGGGCTAACCCGTAGTGAAGGTAGTGATTTTGAGCAGCAGACATTGAATGAATATGTTGAAACCCTGCCAGGCGGTATTATCCACCGCATATATGAAGCTGGCGATACAGAACCTTTGGACAATACGCTTCCGATGGAGGTGCCTGAGGGGCATTATTTCATGATGGGTGATAATCGCGATAATTCACAAGATAGCCGCGTTAGTCATCTGGTTGGTTTTGTGCCGTTAGATAATTTTGTTGGGCGTGCGGATATATTATTTTTCTCCGCCAAGGAGGAGGCTGTGATGTTCAATCCTTTAACATGGCCTCAAAATATACGTTTCAGTCGCTTATTTAAGAAAATCGGTCCTATTCGCCCGAAAGAAAAATAATGTCGAAAGACCAGTTTAAAGAAATTCAAGAGATATTAGGGTATACGTTTAAAGATACTGAATGGTTAAAGCGTGCTTTAACTCATTCTAGTAGCGGCGAAGAGCGTAATTATCAACGCCTTGAATTCCTTGGTGATCGTGTCTTAGGGCTTGTTATTGCACATGCTTTATTTACTGAGTTTAGCGACGAAAATGAGGGTGGTTTAGCCAAAAGATACACGGCGTTGGTGCAAGGGAAAACCTTGGCGATCATCGCGCAAGAGCAAAATATTGGCGATCATATTATTTTTTCTGAAGCAGAAAAAAATGCAGGTGGTAATTTGAATGAAAACATTCTGTCCGATGTTGTAGAGTCTTTGCTTGGAGCGATTCATGTTGATGGCGGGTATGAGGAAGCGCGTAAGGTTATATTGTCGCTTTATGGTGATAAAATTCATACTTTAAGGGAAGCACCACAAGATCCAAAAACAGAATTACAAGAATGGGTCCAAGCACGTGGATTAGGATTGCCGCAATATAATATTGTAGACAGAACGGGTCCTGATCACGCGCCAGAGTTTCATGTGCAGTTGGATATTGAAGGTGAAAAATCATTAATTGCGCTTGGTCAATCACGTAGGCAGGCAGAAAAAATAGCGGCAACAGATATGTTAAAATTATTAAAAGGTTCAAATTAATGAATGAAAATGCTCAACAAAAATTCGGTTTCGTTGCTGTGATTGGGGAGCCTAATGCTGGTAAATCTACCCTGATAAATAATATTATTGGCACGAAAGTTTCGATTGTCTCTTCTAAGGTGCAAACGACACGTACTCGTGTTTTAGGAATTGCGATAGAAAACCAAACACAAATTGTTTTTGTGGATACGCCTGGTATTTTCCAACCTGACATGAAAAATAAGATGGAACGAGCCATTGTTGCAAGCGCTTGGGAAGGTGTGGCAGATGCAGAAGCTCTTGTTTTACTTATTGATGCGTCAAAGAAAATTGGTGGAAGTACTAAAATTATTCTTGAACGTCTTCGTGAAGATAAAAGTAAACGCTGTATTTTAGTATTAAATAAAATTGACCGCATGCGCCCGCAAGCATTGCTGGATATATCTGAGCAGTTAAATGAAGAAAATGATTTTGAAGCAACCTTTATGCTTTCTGCATTAAAAGGAAAGGGTGTTCCTGATTTATTAAAATATTTAGAAAAAAATATGCCTGATGGTGTTTGGCACTTTCCTGAAGACCAAGTGACAGATATGCCAATGCGTTTAATGGCGGCGGAAGTAACGCGTGAAAAATTATTTCAGTCACTACATCAGGAACTTCCTTATCACTTAACGGTTGAGAGCGATGCATGGGAAGAGTTTGATAATGGTGATGTTAAAATAGATCAAACAATTTATATCGCTCGTGAGGCGCATAAAAAGATTGTTATTGGAAAGGGCGGGGCGATGCTCAAAAAAATCGGTCAGTCTGCCCGCCTAGAGTTAGAAGAAATCTTAGACACAAAAGTTCATTTAAAATTATTTGTAAAAGTTCAAGAAAACTGGCTTGAAGATGAAGACCGTTATTCTCTGTGGGGTTTAGATTCAAATGCCTAATAAAAAGTTCCTGCGTAATTTTAGTTTATGTGGATAAAGGCTTTTTTATTTGCCGTGACTCTAGTCAGGATTTTTTTTGATTGATAAGGTGTTTCTAGTTTCAAAATACAAAAATAATTACTTATATGAATCAGCTTCTTAGCGAAGATTCATGTATGCTTTAGGAGATTAGTTGATGAGTTGGAGTGATGACCGCGTAGCGATTTTAAAACGCCTTTGGGGCGAAGGTAAAACTGCTGCTGAGATTGCTAAGCAATTAGGCGAAGGTGTTACTCGTAATGCTGTTATTGGAAAAGCACACCGTTTGAAACTTTCAAGCCGCCTTTCTCCAATTCAGCAAAACGTTAAAACTAGTAAAAAAGTTAAATCTGATAGCCCAGCTGCGACGCCCCCTAAGAGAGTTGTTCCAAAACAACCTATTTTCAAAGGAAATAGCGTTAAGATGGAAGATTTGAAGGATAGAATGTGTCGTTGGCCTCATGGGGATCCACAAAGCGATGATTTTACTTTCTGTGGTTGTAATGTGCTTGAGGGGCTTCCTTACTGTGATACACATGCGAGCTTGGCATACCAAGTGACGTCACGTGCAAGAGAGCTAAATGCCAAAGACTTTGCTGCAGATGCTGGCGCACCAGTTGATTTAGAAATCAAAACTGCGTCAAACGGCTAATTTAGTCACTTTCAATAAAATTTATAGAAACCGTTCTTATTAGTTTGAGAGCGGTTTTTTCTTTTACTTGTATACATTTACAGCATTTTGATGTTTTATATCGACATCAACAAATCATTGGATTGAGTTATGAAAAAATCATTTTTTATCGCAGTTTTTATATTGCTTTTGGCAACCGTTTGGGTGTTAAGCGGTGTATTGGGTAATAAAGATAATAATGCTGAAGTTAATGAAGTAGTGAGCAGTAATTCTGAACCTGAGCAGCCACAAGCTAAAAAAGAAATTGAAGTTCGTGTTGCTGATTTAGAAGCGCAATTAATGAAAGATGATGTGATTGTTACAGGACGCACACAGGCGTCACGTAAGGTGAATTTAAGCGCTGAAATAAGTGGGCAGATCGTATCAATCTTAGTTGAGAAGGGTGGTATTGTCTCTAAAGGCGCTATTATAGCGAAGTTGGGAACACAAGATCGTGGCGCACGCGTATCTGAGGCTGACCAATTGGTGAAGCAAAGACAAATTCAATATAACGCCTCTAAGGATTTATCTGAAAAAGGGTTTAATTCAAAAGTTAGGCTCGCAGAAGCCAGAGCGCAGTTAGAAAGTGCGCGCGCACAGTTAAAGCAAGCGCGTGTTAATCTGTCTAATATCAATATCAAAGCGCCTTTTGGTGGTGTTATTAATGACCAGATGGTTGAAATTGGTGATTATGTATCGCCAGGCACGAATATTGTCAGTTTAGTGGACTTAAACCCTATTGAAATTTCTGGATTCCTTACAGAAAAACAGCTAATGGGTGTTTCTACAGGGGTTGAGAGCGGTATTGAATTTTTAGACGGTCAAAAAGTGCAAGGAACCATTAATTACATAGCATCGGTTGCAGACGAGCAAACTAGAACTTTTCAAATGGAAGTATCTGTCGCAAACCCAGAATTAAAGATTAAAGAAGGTCTTACGGCAAAAATTAAAATCCCTTTAGCACAAGTCGAAGCCTATAAAATTTCACCGTCAATTCTATCGCTTTCTGATAAGGGTTCAATAGGTGTCAAAATCGTTGATGAAAATAACGTAGTAAAATTTATGCCTGCACGATTGCTAAAAGATACTCCCGAATATTTATGGATTGGTGGATTGCCAGAAAAAATTCGACTGATTACGGTTGGGCAAGAATTTGTGGTTGAAGGTCAAACGGTTAACCCTGTTGTTGAGGGTACTCGTTAGTGATTAAGGCTATTGAAGCATTATTAACGCGTACTAGGACTGTATTATCAATTATGGTCTTCCTGCTTATAGCTGGGTTTTATGCGTATAATGCCATTCCAAAAGAGTCTTCCCCTGATATTGATATTCCTATTCTTTATGTGTCGATGTCGCTTGAGGGAATTTCTCCGAGTGACTCTGAGCGTTTGTTACTCCGTCCTATGGAACAACAATTAAGCTCTATTGAGGGTGTAAAGGAAGTCAGGTCCACAGCTTATACGGGCGGCGGTAATGTTGTTTTAGAATTTCAGGCAGGCTTTGATAAAGACTCTGCGTTAGATGATGTCCAGAAAGCAGTTGATGATGCTCGCTCCGACTTGCCAGATGGTCTGGACCGTGAACCGCAAGTAACTGAGGTTAACTTTAGTTTGTTTCCAGTCTTAGTTGTGACGTTATCTGGAGAGATACCAGAGCGTAGTTTAGTGCGTTTGGCACAAGATTTACAAGATAAAATTGAAGGAATTTCAACTGTTTTAGAGGCAGAAATTGCTGGTGACCGTGAAGAGTTAGTCGAGATTATCGTAGACCCAAGCTTAATGGAGAGTTACGGACTGCGCGGTGGCGATATATTACAGTTCTTTAACCGATCAAACCTTCTGGTTGCAGCAGGTAATTTAGACACAGGTGTTGGAAGCTTTGCTGTGAAGTTGCCAGGCCTATTTGAGAGCGCTTCTGATATCATGGATATGCCACTTCGTACCGAAGGGGACTCTGTTATTCGTGTGCGTGATATTGCGGAAATTCGCCAAACTTTTAAGGACCCTCAAAATTTTGCTCGTGTAAATGGTCAACGCGCCGTAGCGTTAAACGTGGTTAAGCGCACGGGTGAGAACATCATTGAAACAATTGAGTCTGTACGAAGCGTTGTGGAAATAGAAAGTCAGAAATGGCCAGAAGGGTTAGATGTGATTTATACATTGGATCAGTCTGACGATATTCGCCAAAGGCTAAGCGACCTTCAAAATAATATGATTAGCGCCGTATTATTGGTGATGATTGTTGTGATTGCTACTATGGGGTTGCGTGCCGCTAGTTTGGTTGGGATTGCTATCCCAAGTTCATTTTTGGCAGGGGTTTTGATTATCTACTTACTAGGCTTAACCGTTAATGTTGTTGTGTTGTTTGGGCTTATTTTATCAATTGGAATGTTGGTTGATGGCGCTATTGTTGTGACCGAATATGCTGATAGAAAAATGAGTGAAGGCGCTTCAAAAAAAGAAGCATTTCGTGAAGCGTCAATTAGAATGGCATGGCCGATAACTGCGTCAACAGCAACAACACTCGCGGCGTTTGCGCCTTTATTGTTCTGGCCGGGAATTGTTGGGCAGTTTATGCAATACATGCCGATGACATTAATTGCAGTTTTAGGGTCGTCGTTATTAGTGGCGCTTGTTTTTGTTCCTGTAATGGGCGGTATTTGGGG
>JAMASZ010000274.1 GCA_023301585.1 Alphaproteobacteria bacterium
ACGGCAATTTTATCAACTTCATCAAGGAAGACAATCCCGTTTTGTTGAACAAGTTCGAGAGCGTTGGAAATAACTTTGTCTTCGTCTAATAATTTATCAGCTTCTTCCGCCATTAAAATATCGTATGATTGTTCGACGGTGATTTTTTTACGTTTGGTTTTCTTATCGCCTTTGCCGAACATATCACCAATGCTCATCATGCTGACCGATGCGCCCGGCATGTCTGGCATATCAAACATCTTACCAAGTGGGTTTGAATTATCCTGTAAATCGAGTTCGATTTCTTTATCGTCAAAATCGCCAGCACGTAATTTTTTGCGGAATGACTCACGGGTTGCTTCGGTTGCATCGTTACCAACAAGTGCGTCAAGAACACGCTCTTCAGCGTATTGTTCTGCCTGTGCTGTTACGGATTTGCGCATTCTTTCGCGTACCATGTGAATAGACACTTCGACTAAATCACGAATGATTGACTCAACGTCCTTACCGACATAACCAACTTCGGTGAATTTTGTGGCTTCAACTTTTACGAAAGGCGCTTGTGCCAGTTTGGCTAGGCGGCGCGCAATTTCAGTTTTACCAACGCCTGTCGGTCCAATCATTAAAATATTTTTTGGATAAACTTCTTCTTGTAAGTCAGGCTCAAGCTGCATACGACGCCAACGGTTACGCAGCGCAATTGACACTGCACGTTTGGCATCATTTTGACCGATAATGTTTTTATCTAACTCAGACACAATTTCACGTGGGCTGAAAGCTAGCGGTGTGTAGTTTTCTTTTTTGCTAGAGTCTTTATTAGTTTCAGGTTTTTTTTGTTCTGTATCGCTCATGATTTATAATTTTTCGATAATAATGTTGTTGTTGGTGTAGACACAAATGTCAGAAGCAATCTTTAAACTTTTAGTGGCAATTGCTTCTGCGTCTAAATCTTTTTGATCCATTAATGCGCGGGCGGCTGAAAGGGCGTAGTTTCCACCAGACCCGATTCCAATGACGCCGTCTTCTGGTTCTACGACATCACCAGTACCTGATAAGATAAGGGAGGTGTCTTTGTCGCAAACAGCCATAAGTGCTTCTAAGCGACGTAAATATTTATCGGTACGCCAGTCTTTGGCAAGCTCAACGCAAGCGCGTGTTAACTGACCAGGGTGGGCTTCTAGTTTGGCTTCTAAGCGTTCAAAAAGCGTGAAGGCATCGGCGGTGGCACCAGCAAAACCAGCGATAATTGCTTTGTCCTTACCTAGTCTGCGAACCTTGCGTGCGTTAGATTTCATTACTGTCGGACCGAGTGAGACTTGTCCATCTCCGGCGACGACTACTTGATCATTTTTGCGAATTGCTAATATTGTTGTCATAGCTATGAAATGCCTTGTATAGTTGTTTTCGTCAAGAGCAAAAAGACCAAATAAATGAGGTAAAATTATGACCGCGCGTATCGCAAAAATTAATCGTGAAACAAAAGAAACCAAAATAGATTTAGAAATTAATCTAGATGGTACTGGTGAGAGTGATGTAAAGACAGGCTTAGCCTTTTTTGATCATATGCTTGACCAAATTGCGCGTCATGGGTTGTTTGATTTAAAACTACATTGTGATGGTGATTTGGCAATTGATGCGCACCATACGGTTGAAGATTGTGGTTTGGCGCTGGGGGAGGCGATTAAGACAGCTTTGGGTGATAAACGTGGTATTCGTCGTTATGGACATGCTTACGTGCCAATGGACGAGTGTTTGAGTCGTGTGGCGTTGGATTTATCAAATCGTCCTTACACGGTCTGGAATGTAAAATTCACGCTCGATAGGCTGGGTGAGAACATGGAGACTGAGCTATTTGGTCACTTCTTCGAATCACTCGCACAAAATGCAGGTATGACGCTTCACTGTGATAATTTGCGTGGTGAAAATAACCACCATATCGTTGAGAGCGTGTTTAAAGCGTTTGCTAAAGCTTTGCGTATGGCAACGGAGTTTGATGATCGAGCGCTTGGGCAATTACCCAGCACAAAAGGCATGCTTTAAGCTGTCCCTTATTTACTTTTGATTGAAAACCAGATAGCTTTTCTCCTAATCAGGGAGAGTATCAATGGATAAAGATAAGCAAATTCGCCGCTATTTTTGGGTGCGACATGGTTATTCTGAAGGTAATTTGGACTCAGGTAATTATAAACTACATGGCGATATGAATATCGGACTGACGCAACAGGGGTTTGAGCAAGCGCACGCCTGTGGTCTTTTTTTAAAAGCCTATTTCGAAAAACATGCAACAGCAAATGGAAGCCGTCCACGACTTTGGACGAGTACTTTTAACCGAGCAGCACAGACGGGAGATCAAATCTATGATGCTGCTAGTGGGTTATTTTTACCAGCTGACTACCGACGTGATGATGCGCTTGTAGAACAAAACTTTGGAATTTTGTCACATTATGAATCAGAAGAAGAAGCAATTGCCGCGCTAGGGCCAACTGCAGAATTTCTATATGAAACTAGAAAACGTGAACGTCCAACAGCACAATTCCCGATGGGGGAAAGTCAGTTAAACGTACAGGGGCGTGTAAAACCATTTTACGCAACATTGCATCGTGATTGGGACAAAAAGGATATTACCGATAACGTACTCGTATCTCATGGCGCGACAATGCGTATAGGTATTATGAGCTTTATGCATTTCCCATTGGCACAAATTAAAGAACAACAACCAGATGGGTCGCTGATTGAGTTTCCCAATCCTAATAATTGTGATGTGTTGATGATTGAGGGCAGCGTGGCTGATGGTTATAATTTATATAAAATTTATGATGGCAAGGAGATGCGCGCAACCGAAAAAATAGATTTGGTTGAAGCGTATGGCCTTCATAGGGAAGCAATCAAAAAACCAATTCCTGTTGGTATAGACTTGTCTAACTTATCTGAACCTAGCCTTGACGCTCTCTAATCACGTTGCCGTGTGCTGGGAAACCTTCGTAATCTGTCATTGTTGTGACAGGTTTTGATAGATTGTCGAAACCCTCTTTAGTAACCTTCGCGAGTGACGTACGTTTTAAGAAATCCCAAACAGACGTACAAGAATAGCTGTGTGCTTTTCCGTTTGTTGGAAGGACGTGGTTCACACCGATACCGTAATTGCCGAGCGATGAGGGTGTCGTCTCACCAATTAAAATTTCACCCGCGTTCATAATTTTAGAAACAACATCATCAGGGTTCTTAACTTTCACAAGTAGGTGTTCGGTTGCGTAAGCGTTACAAAAGGCTATAGATTCGTCCATGGAGTTGGTTAAAACAACACCGCCGTAAGATGCCATGTTTGTATTAAGCCATGACTTTTGAGGGTCAGGGATTTTATTAATGTATTCTTGTAAGTTATCTCTAACGTGTTCTGCTAAGGCTTTATCATGTGTCACTAAAAGAGCCGCAGAGTCGTCGCCGTGTTCTGCTTCGTTCAATAAATCTAAAATAGTGTTATGTGGATTGGCGCTTTCATCGCACAGAATGATTGATTCTGAAGGACCTGCTGGCATACCAGGGTCAATGATACCGTTTAAAAGCTGCTTTGCGGCGGCAACGTATGGGGAGCCTGGACCCAAGACTTTTTTAACTGCTGGGATTGTAGGTGTTCCATACGCTAAAGAAGCGATGGCTTGTGCGCCACCGACTTTATAAATCTCAGTGATACCAGAAACTTCGGCTGCATATAATAAGGCATCACCAATTGTACCGTCTGGGCGTGGTGGGGTGACCATGACGACTTTTGTAACGCCTGCTAATGTTGCGGGAATACCCAACATGAATACAGCAGACGGATATTGATTTTTACCACCTGGCACGTACAGACCAACGGAAGTTACTGGTGTTATTTTTTCACCTGCGAAAACGCCGGGTTCAATTTCTTCCATCCATTCGCGGTCATTCTCAACGCGTTTCATTTGAGCTTGGTGGAATGTACGAACGTTTTTGGCGCAGTGATCAATGGCGGACTTAACCTTTGGGTCTAATGTTCTGCGTGCTTCGGCGAATTCCTCTTCGGTGACTTTGAGGTCAGGCGTGTCGGTTTTATCGAAACGCTTGTTAAAATCGATAATGGCTTTATCTCCGCGAAGGCGTACGTGTTCTATAATGGGTGCTACTTGTGAAATAACAGCGTCAATATCTGCTTCCGAACGGCGCATAATACGTGCGCGGGTTTCATCGTCAGTTTGGTCCCAGATATAAAATCCAATCGTCATGTTTCTTGATCCTTAAATAAACAAATTCTAGCCATTTGCGTGGTTTTGCGTTAGATACTGATTTTAAGCATGTTTCTTTAGGATACACAATGTCACAAAAACAAATTATCGCTGTAATTGACTATGGTTCTGGCAATATTAGGTCAGTTGTTAAGGCGCTTGAACATGTAATTACCGAGCACAGCATTGATTTTGAGGTTATCATTACGAATAAACCTGATGATATTGCGCGTGCTGATCGTCTTATTTTACCAGGGCAAGGGGCTTTTGCGGATTGTATGAACAACCTAAAAGCGACTAAAGGCATGATTGAGGCGCTTGAGCAGGCAGTTTTAGTCAATAAAACTCCTTTTTTAGGCATTTGTGTCGGTATGCAGCTTTTGGCTACTAAGGGTTTAGAGCATGGCGAGCATTTAGGGCTTAATTGGATTGAAGGCGAGGTCGTACCGCTTGATCCAGAAGATAAAAGCTTAAAAATACCGCATATGGGGTGGAATCTGGTAAACTATAAGGATAGCCCAGTTAGTAAAATTGGAAATGACGGTAAAAATAACTCATATTTTTATTTTGTTCATTCTTTTATGTTTAAATGTAAAGAGAATGAACACGTTTTGGCAACTTGCAACTATGGTGGTACGGTTGTTGCCATAGTGGCAAAAGATAATATTATTGGGGTGCAATTTCACCCTGAAAAAAGCCAAGAAGCAGGGCTTGAATTACTACATAATTTTTTGCTATGGCGTGACTAAATTATAATTGAAAAGTTTATAGGTGGGGAAATCATGAACGATCAAAATAAAGTAGAACAGCACAATCCTTCTAAAGGGGTTGAGTATGTAACCGAAAAATTATCACAAAATGATTTGAACGATTTATGTGATGCCACAGACGCTGCCATTGAAGATGGTGGTGGTTTTGGTTGGGTTGATTTGCCTGCAAGAGAAATTTTAGAAAGTTATTGGCGCGGTGTAATTACGGCACCAACACGTGGGCTTTATGTTGCACGTTTAGATGGTGTTATATGTGGTACGACGCAATTAATGTTGCCGCCAAAAAATAATGAAGCACAAAATCATGCAGTGCAAATGACAACAAATTTTGTTGCTCCTTGGGCGCGTGGTTATGGGCTAGCTAAGATGCTTTTAGAGATTGTTGAGAAACAATCAATTGAAGATGGCTATGCACTTATCAATTTAGATGTTCGTGAGAATATGAAAGAAGCCATTAGTTTGTATGAGTCTATGGGCTATGAACAGTTTGGTCTGCATCCATACTCAGTGCGCGTTAAGGGTGAAACAATTAAAAGCCGTTTCTATACAAAAGTAATTAATCCTGAGTTTTTTGAATAAGGTTTAATTCAGTCGTGACGCTTTTTCATCGTGTCCACTAATGCCGTTTCGGCTTTTTAAGATATCAAAAATATCCTGTGGTTCTAACCCTGCATTTGCCCATAAAATCATTAAGTGAAACAATAAGTCAGCTGATTCTTCAGCTGTTTTTGTTGTGTTTCCTTGTACAGCTTCGATGCAAGTTTCAACGGCTTCCTCACCAACTTTTTGTGCAATTTTAGCTGTGCCTTTTTCGAATAGGCTGGCGACATATGATTCATCAGCGCTGGAAGATTTTCTGCTTTCGATAATTTTAAAAAGCTCGTTTATGATTTCGTCTGACATGTTATGCCACCTTTCTGATTGGAAGTCCTGCGTCATTCATGGCGCTTTTTACATCGGCAATTGTTAATTCGCCAAAGTGAAAAATAGAGGCGGCAAGAACAGCGTTTGCACCACCAATCTCGATGCCTTCAATTAAATGTTGTGCGTTACCGACACCACCTGACGCGATAACGGGGACTTTAACGGCGTCAGATACTGTGCGGGTTAGCTCTAAATCAAATCCAGATTTGGTACCGTCTTTGTCCATTGAAGTGAGGAGAATTTCGCCTGCACCATATTCCGCCATTTGTTGTGCCCATTTCACTGCGTCAATGCCAGTTTCTTTACGTCCGCCATGAGTGAATATTTCCCATTTAGGGTTGCCGTTTTCGTCAACGCCAACGCGCTTGGCATCAATCGCCACCACAATACATTGGTTCCCGCATTTAAGAGCGGCTTCACGGACAAATTCTGGGTTTTTAATTGCAGCTGAGTTGATAGCGATTTTATCTGCGCCAGCTTCTAGCAAGTTTTTAATGTCTTGCAACTCACGTACACCACCGCCAACGGTTAGGGGCATAAACACTTCATCGGCGGTACGGGATACAACGTCTAAAATCGTTCCACGGTTATCGGAAGTTGCTGTGATGTCTAGGAAACAAAGTTCATCCGCGCCTTGCTCGTTGTAAAGTTTGGCTTGCTCAACGGGGTCGCCCGCATCAATTAAATCAACGAAGTTAACGCCCTTTACGACACGTCCGTTGTTTACATCAAGGCAAGGAATAATGCGTTTGGTGAGCATGGCTTATGCTTCTCCCGATATAACTTGTAACGCTTCTTGTGGGTCAACGCGGTTGTCGTAGAGAGCTTTACCGATGATAACGCCGGCCACACCTTTATTTTTGGCTTGAGCAACGGCACGTACATCATCAATTGAGCCAACACCGCCAGAGGCAATAACGGGAATGCCCACAGCTTGGGCAAGCTCAATAGTGTTATCCATGTTCAACCCTTCGCCTGTACCGTCGCGGTTAATGTCAGTGTAGATAATGCCAGCCAATCCACAATCTTCATATTCTCTGACTAAGTCCAAAGTGCTTTGACCAGATTTTTCAACCCAACCTTCGGTGGCAATGTCTTTGCCGTAGGCATCAAGCCCTAGAATGATTTGGTCAGGGAAGTGTTCGCACGCTTGGCGCATAAGTTCTGGGTTTTTGACGGCGACTGTTCCAAGAATTACACGGCTAACGCCTTCGTTTAGCCAAGCTTCAATTTGTGCTAAGTCACGGATACCACCGCCCAGTTGTACGGGCAGATCGACAGAGCTGATGATATTGCGTACAGCTTGCGAATTTACAGGTTTTCCTTCAATGGCACCGTTTAGGTCGACAATATGCACCCATGAGAAGCCTTGTCTGGCAAATTCTAAGGCTTGCGCAGCTGGGTCTTCGTTATAGATGGTTTCGTCCTCCATCACGCCTTTGTGGAGGCGGACACAGCGTCCGTCTTTTAGGTCAATTGCAGGGTAAATAATCATTGGTTGAGCTTCTTTTGCGTAAATGTCGTTAATTGATGACTTATTTTGTAGAGAAATGGCACAAAAAGGCAAGCGTCAGAGTCAAATAAGAATCAATATTATGCTTGATTTTATCGACGTTATAGCGCTATAACCCTTCTACTAACTCGTACTTTGGCTAAATAGGCATGCCTCAAGTGCGGAAAATTAATATAAAACCCTGATATATCAAGGAGATAAAAATGCCAAAGATGAAAACTAAGAAAGCTGCGTCAAAGCGCTTTAAAGTATCAAAAAGCGGTAAAGTTAAAGCTGGTTCAGCTTTCACAAGCCACATGATGATGAACAAACCTAAATCTATGAAGCGTAAAGCACGTCGTACTGGTGTTCTAAGCCCGCAAGACGCTCGTATTATTCTTCGTAATTTCTTGCCATATGGTCGTAAGAAAAAGAAAACAGATTCTCGTAAAACTAAAGTGGAGGCAAACTAATGGCTCGCGTTAAAGGCGGTACTACCGCGCATGCACGTCATGCAAAAGTAATTAATAAAGCTAAAGGTTATTACGGACGTCGTAAGAACTGTTTCCGTACAGCCGTTCAAGCTGTCGAAAAAGCAGGTCAATATGCATATATTGGTCGTAAGCAACGTAAGCGTAATTTCCGTCGTTTATGGATTACACGTATTAATGCTGGTGCACGTATGCACGGCATGACATATTCAGTATTCATGAATGGTATTAAATTAGCTGGTATTGATATGGATCGTAAAGTTTTAGCGGATATCGCAGCACGTGATGAAGCATCATTCGCAGCGATTGCAAAACAAGCTCAAACAGCCCTAGATAAAGCTGGTAAAAAAGCCGCTTAATTAAGTCTAGAAAATTCGAATTTATTAAACAGCCCTGATGGATTTTAGGGCTGTTTTTTATTGCGGTTTCGCTTATAAGTATTGCATGACTTATTTAGCCGTTTTTGATTGGAATGCCACACTTTTGGACGATATGGATGCGACCCATAAGGGTACAAATGCGTGCCTTGAATTTTTTGATCGTCCTACTATTACCCGAGAGCAAGAGCAGGAATTATTTACGTTTCCGCTCATTCATTTTTACGAAAAAATGGGTGTGAATGCCGCGACTTATCTTGAGAGAGCCGAGGAAGCAGGGGAAGTTTTTTCTTCTGTATACCGTGAAGAAAAAAAGACCTGCGGTTTAAAAACTGGCGCTGAAGATGTTTTGAAATGGCTTACCGCGCAAGGTGTTCAATGTATTGTCTTGAGCAACTACTTGCAGCCATTCCTAAGTGAAGATGTGACGGCATACGGTATAGCCGATTATTTCCATACAATTTCAGGTAACACAGACCCTGCTACCTTGGTGGCAGGTTTAAGCAAACAAAAGAGATTAGAAGAATTTGTAGAGCAGAATGGGTTTGAGCGTGATAAAACTTTTATCATTGGTGATTCCCATGAGGAGCCTGAACTTGCGAAACGTATGGGGATTATGGGGATTTCAATTTCTGGTGGGTTGCTTTCTAAGGAACGCTTAAAAACTTATGCGGCTGATTACGTGGTTGATGAGCTACCTGAATTAAAGGCTATTCTGCATAAGGAATGGGCGCTGGAGATATAGGCATACGCTAGAAAAGGCTTGCCCCACGCGGTCAAATTGTTAAGAATATGGGACACATTAAACAAATATAAAATTATGAGTGATATGACAGCAAATATAGCACAACTAAAAGACGAACTATCGAGCATGGTGGAAGCCGCGAATGACCTTGATAGTTTAGAAAGCGCACGCGTACAGGTACTGGGTAAAAAGGGTCGTATAACCGGCCTTATGAAGACCTTAGGTCAAATGGATCCTGAGGAACGTAAAACAACCGGCGCGGCATTGAATGTTTTAAAAGATGAGATTGCTGACTTGATTGCAACTCAAGAACGCGCGCTTAAAAGACAAGTACTTGAAGAGCGTTTAGCGAATGAAACAATGGACGTGTCTTTGTCACCACGCCCTGAAACGCGCGGTACAATCCACCCTATTAGCCAGACAATGGAAGAGTTAATCTCTATCTTTGCGTCTATGGGGTTCAGTATTTCAGAAGGACCAGATATTGAAGATGACTGGCATAACTTCACGGCGCTTAACTTCCCGCCAGGACACCCTGCACGTGAAATGCACGATACATTCTACCTTCCAGATGACCCTGATGAAACAGGAGAAGCTTCTAAGAAGCTTCTTAGGACACATACATCGACCGTTCAAATTCGTGCGATGAAAGACCAAGGTGTTCCAATTAAGACAATTGTGATGGGGCGTACGTATCGTTCAGATTACGACATTACACATACACCTATGTTCCACCAGTGTGAGGGGCTCTACATTGATAAGAACGTGAATATGGGGCATTTAAAGGGCTGTGTGCTTGATTTTGCCCGTGCTTACTTTGATATTGATGACCTGCCGTTGCAGTTCCGTCCATCATTCTTCCCGTTTACAGAACCTAGTGCTGAGATTGACATTGGCTGTTCGCGTAAAGATGGCGGTTTGAAAATTGGTGCTGGTGAAGATTGGTTAGAAATTGGTGGTTGCGGAATGGTACACCCAAACGTAATCAAAAACTGTGGTTTCGACCCAGACGAATATCAGGGCTTTGCCTTTGGTATGGGTGTTGAGCGTATGGCAATGTTGAAATACGGTATTCCTGATTTACGTACGTTTTTCGAAAGTGATGTACGTTGGTTAGAGCATTATGGCTTTGACCCTTTAGATCGCCCAAATCGTGCAACAAAATCAAAATAATTCATTAAGATATAAAGAGATAGAAAAATGAAATTCACACTAGGTTGGTTAAAAGAGCATCTTGAAACAGACGCAAGCCTGAATGAGATTACAGATAAGTTGACTGCTTTAGGGTTAGAACTTGAAGAAGTTGAAGACCCAGCTGAGAAATTTGCACCATTCAAAGTGGCCTATGTTGAGAAGGCTGAGAAGCATCCAGACGCCGACCGCTTGAATGTTTGTATTGTTGATACAGGCACGGAAAAGGTTCAAGTCGTATGTGGAGCGCCGAATGCGAAGACTGGCATGAAGGCAATTTTTGCACCTGCTGGCTCGTATGTACCCGGCACGGATATGACACTGAAGAAGGGGAATATTCGGGGACAGGATTCAAATGGTATGTTGGTATCCGAACGTGAAATGGGTCTGTCAGATGAGCATGATGGTATCATCGAATTGGCTGAAGATGCTAAAATAGGGACACCTTTCTCTGAGCTTTATGGTTTAGATGACCCAATCATTGATATTGCGCTTACCCCTAACCGTGCTGATTGTGCTGGTATACTTGGAATTGCTCGTGATTTAGCTGCGGCGGGTATGGGAACGCTAAAACCACTAAAGAATGAAGAAATTAAGGGTGATTTTAAAAGCCCCGTTGATGTTTCTATTGAAGCGAAGACAGAATGCCCCATCTTTT
>JAMASZ010000275.1 GCA_023301585.1 Alphaproteobacteria bacterium
TCTGACGTCCCGCTTATCCCGCACCTTGCGAGTTATTTGATTGCAGCTGGGGGGAAACGTATCCGCCCTCTTCTAACATTAGCCGCAACAAGTTTGTTCGAAGGTGATATGGTTCGTGCCCATCGCCTATCCGCCTGCGTTGAATTTATTCATACGGCAACATTGCTACATGATGATGTTGTTGATCATAGTGACGAGCGTCGCGGTAAAAAATCCGCCAATGTAATTTTTGGAAATGAAGCCAGCGTGTTGGTTGGGGATTTCTTATTCTCGCGCGCGTTCCAGTTGATGGTTTCTGATGGTAATTTGGACATCTTACGTATCCTATCAAACGCTTCTGCTGTAATTGCCGAAGGTGAAGTTTTACAGTTAAGCGTACAAAACAATATTGAAACATCAATGGCAGATTATTACAAAGTCATTGAAGGTAAGACTGCCGCGTTATTTGCAGCGGCTTGTGAAGTTGGTCCAGTCATTGCTGGCAAGGACGCAAACACTGTTCAGGCATTGCGCGACTATGGCATGAATTTGGGCATCGCGTTTCAAATTGCCGATGATGTTTTAGATTACAGTTCAACCGCTGAAGAAATGGGTAAGGCTGTTGGCGATGATTTCCGTGAAGGAAAAATGACCGCACCAATTATTCTGGCTATTGAACAAGCAACTGCGAGCGAGAAAGAATTTTGGGCGCGTACCCTCGGGGACAAGAACCAAAATGATGAGGACCTCGCCCAAGCACAAGCGCTTATCAAGAAATACGACACGATTAATCAAGGCTTGAAAATAGCCCAAGATTATGGCGATAAGGCGATTAAGAACCTAAACGATGCCGCGCCAGACAGTCCGCTTCGTCAGATTCTAATCGATGTGGTTGGATACACTATTAGCCGTCGCAATTAACGCTCTTCCGTACACTTGAGAAATCAGCTATACTACGTCCAGAATTCATATCTAGGAGATTTAAAATGGTTGGAAAAGTAATCGCAAATAAACATAAAATCATCGTCAGTGGCTTAGGTGTCATTGGTGTATTAATGATCCTTCTTGGTCTTGCTGGCGGTGCAATACCACCAGTACTTTCAGGAATTGCCTTCCTGCTTATCACTTGGAAACTTGTTTAGCCAAGCCCAGAGCCTACTCCGCCCTAAACTCCATAAATATTATATAAAATTCGACCTAAAATCGAAACGACTCTTCTTGACCCAACACCCATTTAATATGTAAACTTAATGAGTAAGGTTAGGTTTAACGGGGCGTTAAAAAAGGGTCTAGAAAATGGAAAAAGTATTATTGATGGCTGTCATCGCAATGATGGGCGCCCCACCTCCTGCGGAGCAATCACCAAATATAACGGCTGATCCGGTCGTCGTAACGAAAGAAGTTAAGAAGGTAAAGTCAGTCCGCGTGAGAGACATTCAACACATTCAACTGGCCGCCTATCAACGCTACAATAGATACTAAGATAAAACCCCTCATATATAGTTGACGGGTATATCTATGGGTATATCCTCTGTATATGAAATTTATTTTGTATCTTATGACAGGTCTATTCTTGGTATCCCCCTATGCCAAGGCTAGACCTGTTTCATATCCTGGTGGGTGGACGCTCATGACCATGAATGATGCCGATGCTAACAGCACACATATTCATTACTCCCCAACATTCAAATACTCTATTGGCTGGCGCCATGATTATATGCGCGACGAAAGCACCCATATTGATTCAGTTCAGCTTAACAACCTGATTAAGCGTTGGAACAGCAAGGGTGAGCAAGCCAATTTTTACATTAAATCTGGCGTAGGCATAGCCTATGAGCATGGTGAAACCGCCCCTGCTGCATTCACGGGCATTGCGCTTGATTGGGAAACGCGGCGTTATTTCACATCGTATGAAAATCGGTTTTTATGGACCGATGATGTTGGTAATTCCTTCGTGAAGCATAAAGGGCGTGTGGGTATCGCCCCTTATATTGGCGATTATGGTGACTTACACACGTGGCTTATGCTACAAATTGATTACGATGCTGGACAGCAGGATAGTTTTTCTGCGACACCCCTCATTCGCTTTTTTAAAGACAGCACAATGCTGGAAGCTGGATATAACTTAGACGACGGAATAATGTTGAACTTTATTCAACGATTTTAATGGAGATATAAAATGAAAACACTACTGACCTTATTAAGCTTGCTTATCATCACCCCCGCACAAGCCGCAGCCCCAGCAAAAGAGGTACTTGAAAATGATGTTCCTGCTGAAATAGTAAAGGAATTGTCACCTGACATTGTTGTAAAAGTTGATGGCATGGTTTGTGATTTTTGCGCGCAATCTTTAAAGAAAGTTTTTTCCAAGCAAGACAGCGTAGAAAACATTGGTGTTGATTTGGACAAAGGTGAAGTGATTGTCGACTTAAAAGAAGGGAAAACATTAAGCGATGAAGAAATTGAAAAAGTAATTACTTTTTCTGGCTACGACACAAAAAAAATAACACGTAAATAATTCAAAAAGAATAGGAAAACAACACCATGTCAGTTGATACTTTTTTCGGAATTGCCGAAGCAATGCCAATCATCTTTATCACTTTAATAGTTTTATTTTTAATTGGTAAAGGCACGTTCTACACCATTCATCAACAGCACACAGGGTTAGTCACGCGCTTTGATCGTCACGTAAGAACGAACGACTGGGCTGGCTTGAAGATGAAAATCCCCTTAATCGAAAAAGTTGAAAAAATTTCGATGCAGGAATTTCAGGCTGATGAAATGCTTGAAACAAAGACAACTGATAACCTATTCGTGAAACTTCCTATCTCAATTCACTATCAAGTAAACGCACCAGAAAAGTTTTACTTCGAAAAAGGAAATCCTATCAAGCTAATGAAAAAAGTTGTGGCAGCCGCAGTACGTGAATACACATCAGGTAAAGACTTCCAAGAATTATATGATGAACGCCAACAAATCAAAGAAGGTGTTTTAACAAAAGTTGAACAGCAAGTTGGTGGCTACGGTATTCTTATTAGTGATATCGTTATTGATGAACCACAAGCTTCTGCAGAAGTGAAAGAAACATTTGACCGTGTTCGTTCTAGTGCATTGGAAAAAGATGCTGCAAAGAACGAAGCTGAAGCTGATTACATCAGAACAGTGAAACGCGCCGAAGCGGATAAACAACGGAACATCTTAATTGGTGAAGGTGTTGCTGGTTTCCGTGAGAAAATCGCTGAGGGTTACTCTGCTTTGCGTAAACAGCTTATATCTGACGGTGCAGACCCATACACGGCTGACCGTTTCATGGAAGAGGCAATGCGCCTTGATACATTGCGTGATATTGGTGACAAGAAAAACATGGTTATCGTTACAACTGACGGCTCATCAGCACAGCGTTTAGCTGAATTTCAGACATTAAATCAAACACTTGAACCGTCAAATGCAAAGAGTTCTGTCAGGCAAGACAATAAGAAATAATGGTTTTCCCCTGAGGGAAGATAGGCTTGAATAAATTAGATACGCAAAAAATGCATATCTAATTTTTCATATATTGCATTTTACTTGATTGTAACCCGCAGAAATGCTATAATATGTATATGAGATATGTATTGGTTATGCTTATGGGTTTAGTGACCCTCTCGCCTTCGGCGAGGGCAGATACAATGGTCGAAATTAAAAACTTCATCGTCTACAATCTTCAAGTTGCTGAAGGCATCAAGGACGAATACCGTCACCTTTCATTTGATAACTGGGATAAAACCGAAGACACAGACGGTGTCTACATCAAATCTGGCTTAGGGTTTGCTTCTCGTTTGGGTAAAGTATCAGACCATGACGCGTGGCTAATGATGGAATTAAAATACGACAGCGATTACGATAACAAAATCTCACCGCAAACATTTATTCGTTTTTATCGTGAAGATGGCGCAATCGAAGCGGGATATAACCTTGATGATGGTGCAATCTTCAGATTAAAAAAATCATTCTAATCTAATTTATTTTTTCTTAGGTTTTTTCTTACTGCTCGCGCAAGGGAAAGATTCAAATAATGCGAGCGATACTGCTGGTGCCGCAATAAATGGTCCATGGTGTTCGTTCGTGCGTAAGTACTTCCAAACAACATCTTGTAGAATACCTTTATCAATGGTGTTAGGCACACAAAAATCAATACTCGGTGCAGTCCCTAGAGATCTCAATAAATTGTGATAATCAATAATCCCCACAATGTAGGATTGGCACGCTATGTGCCCCCCCTTAACCATTTCCTTACCGTTTTTGTCGCGCTTACATACTTCATGTAAATAAGCCCCAGACACAAGCGCGCCCGGTAGTTTCGCCACAGTTTGATTAGCGGTAAAAGAACACCCCAATAAAGCGATCGACAAAAATAAAGTGATACGCTTCATCATGCTGTTTTAAGAATCTTTATTGCCGGATTTTAGCTGCTCTAAAATTGCGAAAGGGTTATCCGCTTCAACTTTTGCTTCGGCAACATAAACACGTTCACGAGGTTCTTTTTTAGGGC
>JAMASZ010000276.1 GCA_023301585.1 Alphaproteobacteria bacterium
CGGAAACAACTGCCGTTGATACAGGTTTTATTGTTTTTAATTATCGCAACTACCCTCACCTCACAAAATTATTCAAGCATTTAGGCGTCCCCGTAGAAAAGAGCGATATGTCATTCGGCGTAGATATTGATAACGGTTGGCTTCAATACTCTAGCAACAACATGCTAAACAGAATGAAGAATATTACGCGCTTACGCTACTGGCGGATGTTATTTGATATTATTAAATTTAATTATCGAGCGCCTCTATATCTCAAAAGAAATTCTGACATCACTATTGATGACTGTTTAAATGAATTAAACATGGGCGATTGGTTTCGAAATTACTACCTTCATGCGATGGGTGCGGCGATATGGAGCTGCCCTATTGAAACCATAAAAAGCTTTCCCGCCAAAACTTTTATAACCTTCTTTCAAAATCATGGATTACTAACAATATTCAACCAACCCCAATGGTATACAGTTACGAAAGGTAGTCGCGAATATATAAAAATTTTAACGGCTGATTTTCAAGACAAAATAAAACTATCAACGCCAGTTGTAAAAGTCATTCGCACTAGTGATAAAATAACTGTTTATATAGAACAAGACACGCCAGAAATATTTGATCATGTAATCTTCGCTTGCCATGCCGACCAGGCGCTTAAAATAATTGACGAACCTAGTGTAAAAGAAAAGCAAATTATTGGCGGGTTCTCTTATCAGCAGAATAATATTTTTGTTCACTCAGACACTACATTTATGCCTAGCGACAAAAAATGTTGGGCGAGCTGGGTCTACCTATCTGACAAAACAAATACGAGAGGTAATGTAGTGTCTTTAAGTTATTGGATGAACAACCTACAAAACTTGAAAACATCAAAGCCCATAATAATTACACTTAATCCATCACAAAATCCTGATAGCAACAAAACGCATGACACGCACAGTTTTAGCCACCCTATCTTTGACCAAAAAGCTATTGATGCGCAAAATAAAATCGTAAATATTCAAGGTGAAAATAATACTTGGTTTGTTGGCGCGTATCAGCGATATGGATTCCATGAAGACGGCATATTAAGCACAGCAAATATGTTAGAGAAAATGGGGGTTCCATTACCATGGAAATAACGCCTCAAATATTATTTGGCAACGTCATGCATAAACGACTTTTTCCAAAAGTTAACCAATTCAAATATAAGATTTATTATTTAAGCTTTCCTCTATCTACAATTGGTCATAGCATTGAGAATAAATTCTTTAAAACTAACCGATGGGGCTTATTAAGTTTTTATAACAAAGATCATGGACAGCGAAAAAACACTAACCTTCAAGAATGGGCTCAGGGAGTTTTACAAGAACATGGCTTAACTAAAGCTGATGGAGAAATAGCCCTCGTAACAATGCCACGTGTTTTTGGGTATGTGTTTAACCCCGTTAGCTTTTGGTATTGCCTTGATAAAGACAAGGGTCTTCGCGCGGTTATCTGCGAAGTGAACAACACCTTCGGTGAGACACACAGCTATATCTGCGCGCACGAAGACCAATCCGAAATAAACAATGATGATATTTTAATCGGGAAAAAGGTCTTTCATGTCTCCCCATTCATCGCGAGGGAAGGTTTCTACAAGTTTCAATTTATCAATAATGACAACAAAATAAGCATAAGTATCAATTTATTTGATGATGATGGAAAAAAACTACTTCTGACAAATATTACTGGAAAACTAAGCCCCCTATCGGAAAATACCTGTAAAACTGCATTTTTTACCTATCCACTAATCACATTCAAATCTATTCTGTTAATACATTGGCAGGCGATGAAACTTTTATACAAAAAAATTGTTTATATAAGTAAGCCTGACCAAATTGATACGAAAATCACTAAAACATTACAGTCCGAGAAAAAAGAGTAGCCTTTATGTTTGACCAATTAATATTTAACCAACTGCTTAAACGCCTAAATAGATTAAAATTTGGTCGGTTAACCATTCACGCACCCGACCAAAAAACATATGAATTTGAAGGTGAAATCCCAGGGTATAGCGCTGATATAACGGTCAAAGATTGGCGCGTATTCGGAAACTTAATTGCAAAAGGCGACATAGGTTTTGTCGAAGATTATAGCGCAGGAAACTGGGATACAACTGACCTTGTCGCCCTTCTCACAGTAAGCGTACAAAACAGAGATTTGCTTAATAGTTTTATTAAGGCGGATTACTTTAGACGCGCGCTCTACCAAGTGTCCTATCTCCTCAAGAAAAACTCGGTCAAGGGAAGCAAGAAGAACATTCATGACCATTATGATTTAGGGAATGATTTTTACAAATTATGGCTTGATGAAACCATGACTTATTCATCAGCATTATTTGAAAAAGATAATGAAATTTTATCAACGGCGCAAAACAGAAAATATGACCGTATCATTGAAAAACTTGATAAAGATTCTGGAAGTTTACTTGAAATAGGTTGTGGTTGGGGCGGCTTTGCTGACCAAGCACTCACACACAATAAAGACTTCGACATAAAAGGCATTACATTATCAGAGGAGCAACATAGCTTTGCGCAAAAGCGTTTAAAAGACAACGCTTCAATTGTCATCGAAGACTACCGTCATCAAGAAGGAACATACGACAATATCGTTTCAATTGAGATGTTTGAAGCCGTTGGCGAAAGATATTGGGCAACTTACTTTAGTAAAATAAAGGCATTGCTTAAAGCAGATGGAAAAGCAGTTATACAAACCATCACCATTGAAGATGAGAGCTTCAATGAATACAAATATAGCACTGATTTTTTAAGAACCTACATTTTTCCAGGTGGTTTGTTACCAAGCCCAACACGTTTCAACAAGGCTATTAAAAAAGCTGGTTTGGTTCCTGTAAAACCCTTTGAATTTGGACAAGATTATTGTCGCACTTTAATCATGTGGCTTAACAACTTTGACAATGTTCAAGGACAAGTCAAAGACATGGGCTTTGATGACCACTTTGTAAAATTATGGCGTTTTTATCTGGCAGGTTGTGCCGCGGCATTTAAGGCCGGATACGTCAACGTCAGACAAGTAGAGATTGTGCACGCATAATGTCAAAACTTATAACAAAAATACTCTCCGTATCATCTGCATTATTATTAAGCGCCTGCACACAAGTGGGCATTACCCTTGCTAATATGCCGTCACACTTTAGTGACACCCAAGTCATTAAGGATATTTCATATGGCGAGGAAAGTTGGCAAAAGCTGGATTTGTACATTCCTCAAAAAGCAAAAGAGAAGAGTCTTCCAGTCGTTGTTTTCTTTTATGGAGGGCGTTGGGAAGATGGTAATAAGGGGATTTATAAATTCATCGGTAACGCATTTTCTAAAAAAGATTACATCGTTGTTATAGCGGATTACAGTAAATACCCAAAAGTAAAATTCCCCACATTTGTTGAAGATGCCGCCGCTGCAATTGCATGGACATCTGAGAACATCAACAATTATGGTGGCGTTAAAGAACGTATTTATTTATCTGGGCATTCTTCTGGCGCCCACATTGCCGCACTCGCTATTTCAGATGATCGCTATCTACAAAAACACAACAAAACTGTCTCTACAGTTAAAGCATTTGTAGGCTTGGCGGGTCCTTATGATTTTGTTCCTGAAGAAGAAGACCTTAAAGACATGTTCGGACCACCAGATAATTACCCCAACATCCAAGTACCTACCTTCATTGATGGAAGCGAACCACCTATGTTGCTGTTATGGGGCGAGGACGACAATCTCGTCATTCAACGCAACCTAGACAGACTAAAAGACAAAATTAAAAGTAAGTCTGGCAGCGTGGAAACAAAAATATACCCAGACATGGATCATTTTCAAATCATCACTAATTTCACATGGTTCTTACCGAGCAATGAATCCGTTATTGATGACACAATCAATTTTTTCGAAAAACATAAATAAGGATATCTAAAATGAAATTTTTTATAGCGTATTTATTTACAGCCCTTACATTCCTAATCATTGATGGCATATGGCTCGGTATTGTAATGACAGATTATTTTCAGACCGCCTTATCCCACTTAATGGCTGATGAAGTTAACTTACCCATCGCCGCCATTTTTTATACAATATTCGCAGCTGGCATAGTTTTATTTTGTGTTGAACCTGCATTTAAAGACAGAAGCTGGCGTAAAGCTGTTCTCTTAGGCGCGGCATTTGGATTTTTAAGCTATGGAACATATGACGTTACTAACATGGCAACTTTAAGAGACTGGCCAGTAATGATGAGTGTTGTTGACGTTAGCTGGGGCACAGGATTGACCGCCCTCTCCGCACTTGCTGGATATTTTGGCTTAAATACTTACACAGCATTGCAAAACAAGAAACAATCTTAATATAGCAACATTTGAACAAAGCTGCTTTCATTTTGCATAGAGTTATAATACCTTTTATAAATCAATCACGCGGACACATGATCGCAGTTACAACAAGGAACACTTAAATATGCTTGCCTTAATATCTCCCGCTAAAAAGTTAGATTTTGACACTGAGCATTGCCTTGAAAAATTTACGCAACCCACCCTTTCCAAAGATATAAAAGAGCTAGTTAAAGTCACAAAACAACTTTCATCATCAGACTTACAAGAACTGATGAAAATATCTGAAAAATTAGGTGACCTTAACCATGATAGATTTCAAAAATTCTCACCTTCATTTACCGACAAAAACTCTCACCCTGCAGTACTAGCATTTAAGGGAGATACTTATGTCGGGTTAGACGCGGAAAACCTCTCTGCTGATGATATCTCTTACGCCCAAAACCATTTAGGGATTCTATCTGGCTTATACGGCTTATTACGTCCTTTGGACTTAATGCAAGCGTATAGATTAGAAATGGGAACAAAGTTAAAAACTTCACGTGGCAAAAACCTTTATGAATTTTGGGGCGACGCCCTGACAAATACCTGCAATGAAATTTTAAAAGACCATAAAAATAAAACAGTTATTTCATTAGCTTCAAACGAATACATCAAAGCAATTCAACCTAAAGACTTAAACGGTGAATTTATCACCTGTCATTTTAAGGAGTTAAAAAATGGACAGCCTAAAACTATCGGCTTATTCGCTAAAAGAGCACGCGGCATGATGGCACGCTACATTATTCAAAACCGTATAGAAGAACTGCAAGCCTTAAAAAACTTTAAAGAAGATAACTATAAATTTGTAAGCTCTTTATCGGACGACACCAATTTTACTTTTTTACGTGAAGCCTCCTAAAATTAACAAAAGAGCCTTTAAACTAACCACCTAAAAATTTAACATTTCATGGTTACAATCGGCATATTTGATAAAACCACAAAGGTTTTTAGTATCAATAAGTTGGCATATTCTTTCTTTACAATTACAACAAAGGTTGGTATAATTCCATAATCAAAAAAGAGGGATTAAAGATGGCTGAGAA
>JAMASZ010000277.1 GCA_023301585.1 Alphaproteobacteria bacterium
CGAGGCAGACCTGCACAAGATTGAGATGACAGACATGATGGTACTCAAGATGCTGACAGGCATACAGGACGGGGAGCTAAAGAAAGAGCTACTCAAGATCGATGAGCCGACGCCAAGAAAGATCAAAAAGGAAATAATAAACTACGAGGCCAGAGGAAGGCAATACACGCAAACGGGAGTAAGCATCACTCCAGCAAACACGCAAGCGGAAAGAGCCCTGAGAACAGGAGGACCCCCCACTCACGGCAGGAGGGACAGCAAGGGCAACAACGGCAAGTGCAGCACCTGCAACAGAGACCACGCCACAGGATCAGCAGAGTGCAGATTCAAAGATAATAAGGAGGTGAAATGCTACAAATGCGGCGGCAAGGGACACATTGCACCAGCATGCAGATCATCGGACGCAAAGGTGGCAGCATACAAGCAAGAGCAGGAGGCAGCAAAGGGCACAGCAGCAGTCAAGAGGACCGAGTCAGCGCAGCCCGAGCCGACCGACCAGAGAGACACCAGGGAAACAGCAGAGAGGGCATACGAGGAGAGCTATGCACGCATGCTGAGAACACAAAATGTAAGTCCGAACAAAACGTTTAATAACAGGAAACACGCATTTAATATCGTGAGAAGGGTCGGCAAAACGAAGAGAAGGAGAAAAAGAGAGATTTATGGCCGCTCTTGCAAGGCGACACCGGAGATCGAAGGACAATTAAAAATAAGAGGAGGGGAAACATTTGAGTTGAGCATCATCCCCGACACAGGGGCAACCCAATCTATGATAAAAACAAGAGTCCTGAAAGAGAGAAACATAAGCTACAAAGCACGAAAGATCGGCCCCATAAAAGCAGCCAACGAACAATATCTCGACTGTGAAGGAGAAATCAGATTGGAGATGACACATGAGGGCATCACCAGCGAGATAACGGCAGTTATATGCGCAGATCTCAGCGACGACATGTTGCTAAGCTGGCACGACATGATAACGTTCGGGCTGCTACCAGAGGGCTGGCCAAACATGAGAAAGGTCAGGAGATTAGCAGCAAAAGCAAGAGCAGCTGCCGAGCAGCAGGAGAAGCCGGCCAAAAACACAACGTTGCCAGATGCGAACAAGCAGGCAACAGAAGAAGACTTGAAGATGAAAGAGAGGGCCGCAGAGGAGTTCAAGGACGTGATCAGCGACACACTGAACCCCAAGCCCATGGCAGGGCAGCCCATGAAGATCCAATTCAAAAAGAACATCAATGTGATACCAAAATGTCAAACCAGGGTGAAGCAAGTGCCAGTACACCAACAAAAGGCAGCGAGAGAGCTCATTGAAAAGCTCATCAAATTGAAAGTCATCGAAAAGGTGACAGAAGCCACAGAATGGGTAAGCCCGGGATTCTTCGTACCAAAGGGCGACAACCAAGTGAGATTGGTCACAGACTTCACGTACATCAATACTTTCCTCGAGCGACCAGTACACCCGTTCCCGAGCAGCAGGGAAATAATGCAGAAAATAGAACCAAGATCAAAATTCTTCCTCAAATCGGACGCGGTCATGGGATATTTCCAAATGGAGCTAGATGAAGAAAGCAGGAACTACACAACGTTTCTGCTAGACTCCGGGAGATACAGGTACCTACACGGACCAATGGGCATGGCGCCGACAAGCGACGAGTGGTGCCAGAGGTCAGACGCAGTCATCGAGGGACTCACCTGGGCCGCCAAGATCGTAGATGACATCCTGATCCAAGCAGCAACGAGAGAGGAGCTGTGGGAAAGACTAAACACGGTATTAAAAAGATGCAGAAAGCACAACATAACGATATCATTAAAAAAGTTCGAGTGCGGAGAGGAAATAGCATTTGCAGGGTACGTAGTCGGGAAAAATGGAGTGAAGCCAGACCCAGAGCTCACCAAGGCCATCAGAGAATTCCCAAGGCCACAAAATCAGACGGGAGTAAGAGCACTCATGGGTCTCGCAAATCAATTCACGACATTCATGCCAGATTTAGTCCAGACATGCCCGGCAATCAGAGGGCTGCTGGGAAAAGGAAACGCATTTGTCTGGACGCCAAAACACGAAGAAGAGTTCAAGGCAATGAAAACAAACCTGACGTCGCACATGCTGGTAAAGCCATTCAACCCGGAGATGCAAACAGAACTGCTGACAGACGCATCTCGCTTATACGGACTAGGCTTTGCCCTGATTCAAAGAGACAAAGAGGGAAAAGTGCAGCTCGTCCGATGCGGCTCCTGCTCGCTGACGAGCGCACAAAGTCGATATGCAGTCATAGAGCTGGAATGTCTTGCAATTCAATGGGCGATACAAAAATGCGACTACTTTCTACGAGGAATAGAGTCGTTCAATGTGGTGACGGACCATAAACCCCTCATTGGGGTGTTCAAGAAGGCAATAGGCGAGATCGAAAACCCAAGATTGCAACGGCTGAGAATGAAGATATCGGCATACTCGTTCTCGCTTGAATGGCAAGCAGGAAAAACCCACCAGATTGCAGATGCATTGTCGAGATACCCAGTTTTCCCACCAGAAGCAGGAGACGACTCGACAGCAACGAAGGCCATATGTAGAAGACTGGCCAGACTGTGTCCTATCAAATTCCTAGATGAAGCAAAGAAAGACCAGAAATACAGAGACACGGTCAAGGCTATTCGCACTTTTGTAAAAGCCGACGACATTCCTCACACACACCCAGCCAGAGCACTCATTAAACATTGGTATGAGCTGACGCTACTCGGGAAGGAAGGAGAAGAGCTGATCGTGATAAACGGATCGATCATGGTAGTCCCATATGCGTGCAGAAAAGAAACGCTCAAGCAGCTGCACGAAGCACACGCCGGGATCACAAGGTCACTACAGCAAGCCAGACAGATGTACTTTTGGCCAGGAATGAAGAACGACATCACGCAAATGATTCAGGAATGCAGAGCATGCATCGAACTGGCACCCACGCAGCAATTAGAAAGCACAGCAGAGCACGAAGAGCCGTTCGCACCAATGAGCCACATGGGCGCTGACCTGTTTAGCCTAAATGGGAATGAATGGCTGGTCTGCGTGGACGAGTTCTCAGGCTGGCCGTTTGCAGCAAAGTTGAACAGCACGACCAGCGAGGC